>CAZWPU010000342.1:0-1928 GCA_964635605.1 uncultured Bacteroidales bacterium
ATATTGCATAAAAATTTAAGCGATGAAAAAAAGTGCAAAAGTTATTCAGATACTAAAAAATAATCGTGATTTTATTTCCAAAATAATGGATGTTAATTTTAGTGATGATAATATTTTTGTTTTTGATTTTAGCGATATGAATCAAGAACTATACGATATAGATCTTGATGATACGCATGCTTTCAACGAGTATATTTTTAATAAATTAAAAGAAGAAAAAAAAGGTGTTGGCGTAGGCGGATATGGAGAGGATCGATTAATTTACAAGCGCAGTAAACATTTCGACGGAAAAGGCGAACCACGAAGTATTCACCTGGGTACTGATATATGGGTTAAAGAAAATACACCTATCTATGCTCCTTTACCGGGAATTATTCATAGCTTTAAAAATAATACTACGTTTGGCGATTATGGGCCAACCATTATTATTGAACATCTAATTGAGAAAGTAACTTTTTATACCCTTTATGGACATTTGAGTTTAGATTCTATTACCGGACTCGAAAAAGGGAAACTAGTACGCAGAGGAGATGAAATTGCTCGGGTTGGCGATCTGGTGGTAAACGGTAATTGGCCACCACATCTGCACTTCCAGATTATAACCGATATGCTTGGCAATGAAGGCGATTTCCCGGGCGTTGCTCCTTCTTCAGCCAAAGAATATTTTATGGATTTATGTATCAATCCAAATTTAATTTTGAAAATTGATCAATTGAAATAAAAAAGGTCTGCAATACACAGACCTTAAATTATTATTCTTCTGAATAATCTTTTTCGTTTATTAAATTACCATCTTCATTATACATTTTCCATATTCCGGATTTTTTCCCTGCAGTATATTCCATTTCGTATCGCAATGTTCCATTCTCGTCCCAAATGTACCATTTACCATGTTTTTTACCCTGGGTATAATTGGCCACAGCTAGTTTTAAATGATTCTCGTTCCATGTTATCCAGGTACCGTGGATTATTCCGTCTTTATATGATCTCTGCTCATTTTTAACCCCATTTTCAAAATAGATATTTGTTAATCCATCTTGCAAGCCATCTTTTAAACTCATCTCAACATGCAATTTACCATTTTCGTAGTATTCTTTATATATACCGGTAAAAAGCTCATTGTTTTTATTAACGTATCTTCCATCTTTTTTTAATATATCCTGAGAAAAACAAGACGAAATGATAAAAAATGATAGTATAAAACTTGTAAGTAATTTTCGCATTTTAAAATGTTTTATAAAACATAATTTATATACGGGAAAAAAGATGAAAAGTTTTCCAACCTTTTGTTTTAACCATCATATGATTCATAATAAGAAAAAAGCCTTGTGTTTTTTATCAAGGCTTTGGTATTAATACATTTTAATTTTTTTTTATTTATTAGAATAATCCATTTTATTCAACAACACACCATCTTCATTATAAATTTTCCAAATCCCAAATTTATCACCATTTTTATATTCCATTTCATACCGCAAGGTTCCATTTTCATCCCAGATATACCATTTCCCATGTTTCTTTCCAAAATTATAGTTAGCTTCTGCTAATTTAACTTCTAACTCATTCCAGGTTATCCAGGTACCATCCATCTCTCCTTCTTTGTATGAGCGTTGTTCCTTTTTTATTCCACTTAAAAAATAAATATTTGTATATCCCTCTTTTATTCCGTTTTTTAAATTCATTTCCACCCGAATATTACCATTATCGTAATATTCATAATATATTCCTGTATATATCTCATTATTCTCATTTAAATAAATTCCATTCTCATTTTTTTCAATTTGAGCAATGGTATTACTAATAAAGAGTAAACTTAAAATTGTTATGGTAATTATATTTTTCATTTTTTTTAGTTTTTATCGATTCAAATTTTAAAAGTAAGGTTGCCAGGTACAGCAACCTTACTACACTAATCACTCATTAATATA
>CAZWPU010000343.1:0-1927 GCA_964635605.1 uncultured Bacteroidales bacterium
GCAATAATGGTAAGGGTTTTCATCACCTGGTTCAGGTTATTATTCATGTTAGAGTTGTTTAACTCCATCAGCGATTTTTGATCTTCACGAAAAGTTTCAATCGATTCATCTACAAATTTAATATGATCCAGCAAATCTTGCAGGTACTTGTAGTTATCGTCTCTTACTTGTTCTGGTTCTTCATTCAATAAACTAATTATTGCTTCACGCAAATGGATAATATATTTTCGTGCCGTTAACAGATTATTTTTCAAATTGTGTATTTCTCCAATTCGATTCTTTACAGGATTATCAATTAATAAATCTTCAAGCTCCTCAATTCTTTGGTTAAACTTCTCCGCCATCACCAGGTAATTATCTACAATAGTATCGGCCAACAGGTAAAACAAATAATCGGCTCCTTTTTTTCGTATTTTTCCAATGTTTTTTAAAATCCGTTCGGTTACCGGTTTTAAAAGTTCTGCCCGCTGTTCTTTAAAACTAATTAAATAATGATCGCCCAGGATAAAACTGGCATGCTCTGCTTCCAGTTGGTTTTCGGAGTTGACCACAAGAATCTTAAGCATAAAAAAAACATGCTTTTCCGAAAATTCAACCTTCGGAAGATGATCGACATTAAGCACATCTTCAAGAAATAAGTTATGGATATCAAAAAAACGGCCTGTTTTTTCCATGGATTCAACCTGGTTGAGCGTAAAAAAATGAATCCAGTTTACCGCATCCTCTTTTACCTCGTTAAAAATCTCCTCGGGCGACAATTCCTGATGAATCAACACCTCCTTTTCGTTATATTGAATAAGGCGAATCGCTTTTTGCGAAGCTTCTTTTTCTCCGGTATACACTAAACTACCGGGTATCTGTCCAACCTTTTGGGTTATTCCTGGAATATTCATAATCACAGCATTTACAGGTTAATTCCTTTAATATCTTTGTATAAATCCACGGCATACAGATCGGTCATGCCAGAAACAAAATCTACGACGGACATTGCTTTTTGATAAAAATTATACCCTTCGACAGAAAATTGAGCAGGAATAAGCGATAAAATTTTTTCGGAATAATCGCTTTCCGGATGTAAAATAGCTGTCATAAACTCATCGAGTAAAGTACCAAGTACATTAAACCCTGTAAGCTCAACTTTTACCACCGAGCGATGTTTATAAATTTCTTTTATCGCCAGATTTTTACAAACATCAAAAGCCTTTTTGGTTTTCCCTTCAAGCCCTTTAATAAGGCTATGCGTAAACTCGCCTTCCATAATCTCATCATGATGCAGGACAAAAACCCGGGCTGTTTCGTTGATTAAGCGGTTAATTACCGAAGCCCTCAGATAAGCAACTTGTTCATTAACATCAGTTACTTCTTTAAAAACCTCTGCTTTTTGGCTATAAAAGTCATTATCCTCATCCGAATCAAAAAATCCCTGCAAAAGATCAAATGTTTTTGAGGTATCGATAATTTTCAACTTATGGGCATCTTCAATATCCATTATTTCGTAGCAAATATCATCAGCTGCTTCGACCAGAAATACCAAAGGATGACGGGCAAATGTTAACGGTGAGTCGTTTACCTCTTTCAATGCTAATTCCCGAGCAATTTTTAAAAATGTTTCTTTTTCAGATTGAAAATAACCATATTTTTTTTTGCCTGCATCGGTGCCATAAGGATATTTAATTAATGCAGCCAGTGTAGAATAAGTAAGCGCAAAGCCGCCTTTCCTGCGTCCCGAATATTGATGTGTTAATAGACGTAAAGCATTGGCATTCCCCTCAAAGTGAGTTAAATCGTTCCACTCTTCGGAGGTTACAGCCTGTTGGATTTTTCTCCCATTGCCATCGGTAAAATAGTTGGAGATAGCTTCTTCGCCTGCATGCCCAAAAGGAGGATTTCCCATATCGTGCGCCAGGCATGCCGCTGAAACAATAGA
>CAZWPU010000344.1:0-1927 GCA_964635605.1 uncultured Bacteroidales bacterium
TTGGAACATCAACCGAAGTATATGATTACTTAAAATTATTGTATGCACGTATAGGAAAAACATACTCTCCTTTGTCTGGGAATATTGTCCAACGACACACAGTTACAGATGTGGTAAACTATCTCGTAACATTTAAGGAAGGAACCAAAGCACTTATTTTATCTCCTTTGTTATTACAAAATGAAAAAAATTTGACCGATTATCTTAAAATGCTTTTAAATGAAGGTATTAATAGAATTGAACAAAACAATAAAGTCTATAAAATTAGTGAGATAACCAAAGATCCATCCATTATAGTTAAAAATAAACCATTAAATGTGGTTGTTGACCGTATAGTTATCAAAAATGAAGAAGATTCATTGAGTCGTTTTGCCGATTCGGTTCAGTTAGCTTTTGACGAAGGAAAGAGCAAATGTATTATCGCTGTTTACCAGGACAATACGCTAATTAAAAAAGAGTTTTCAGGTAGCTTTGAGGCTGATGGGATTGAATTTGAAGAACCAACCGCAAACACGTTTAGTTTTAATAATCCGGTTGGAGCATGTCCACGTTGCGAAGGGTATGGCAAAATTATTGGTATCGACGAGGACCTGGTGATCCCGAATAAAAGCCTTTCGGTTTACGAAGATGCCATTGCTTGCTGGCGTGGTGATAAAATGCAGGAGTGGAAAAATCAATTAATATATCATGCCGATAAATTTAATTTTCCCATCCATAAACCTTTTTATGACTTATCGGAAGAACAAACACTTTTACTTTGGACAGGAAACAAATATTTTAAGGGTTTAAACCGCTTTTTTAAATATTTAGAGCAAAAAAAATACAAAATCCAGTATCGTGTAATGCTTTCGCGCTATCGCGGAAAAACTACCTGCCCTGATTGCAGAGGAACCCGCCTAAAAAAAGAAGCTTCGTATGTAAAAGTCAATAATAAATCTGTACAAGATTTAGTTTTGATGCCTTTAGATGAGCTGTATGCTTTTTTCAAAAATTTAAAATTAAGTAGTTATGAACAGAAAGTATCCAAACGAATTTTAGTTGAGCTATATAGTCGTTTAGAATTTTTACTCAATGTAGGGTTAGGATATTTAACCTTAAACAGGTTATCATCTACGTTGTCTGGAGGTGAATCGCAACGAATAAACCTGGCTACATCATTAGGAAGCAGCTTAGTGGGTTCATTATACATTCTTGACGAACCAAGCATTGGGCTTCATTCAAGAGACAATCACAGGCTTATAAAAGTACTTAAACAATTGCAGGATATTGGCAATACAGTAATTGTTGTAGAGCATGACGAAAAAATTATTAAATCAGCAGATGAAATCATTGATATTGGACCAAGAGCCGGAAGATTAGGTGGTGAAATTATTTTTCAGGGCAACCATAACGAAATACTAAAAAGTAAAAAGAGCCTTACCGCTGACTATTTAACGGGCAGGAAACATATTGAAATCCCAAAACTACGACGAAAGTGGAATAATTACATACAAATAACCGGAGCGCGTGAAAACAATTTAAAGAATATTGATGTAAAATTCCCTTTGAATGTTTTAACTGTTGTTTCAGGCGTTAGTGGATCAGGAAAATCAACTTTAGTTAAAAACATTCTTTATCCTGCACTTAGTAAAATAATTATGGGAACAGGAGAAAAAACAGGCAAATTCGATAAAATATCCGGCGATATCAAACAGCTAAATAGTATTGAATTTGTGGATCAAAATCCTATTGGACGGTCATCCCGTTCCAATCCGGTTACCTATCTGAAAGCATACGATGAAATTAGAAAATTATTTGCCGACCAACCGGCATCAAAAATAAACCATTTTAAACCGGCCCATTATTCGTTTAATGTTGACGGAGGAAGATGTGAAGAGTGCCAGGGTGAGGGTGTTATAAAGGTAGAAATGCAATTTATGGCTGATGT
>CAZWPU010000345.1:0-1925 GCA_964635605.1 uncultured Bacteroidales bacterium
TATTTTCAATGGATTCAAAGTTAAGATTTGCCTGTAAGAATTTTTTTAAGCTTTTATTTACCGGTGTGTCGTTAAAATCTCCAGTAATGATGATGTTAGAATGAGGATTACGATTAAAAATTGAATCAACGGTATTTTTTAATGTTTGTGCAGCCGTTACTCTGTTTGGTTCTGACTCAAGCTGTCCACCCCATCGCGATGGCCAATGGTTTACAAAAATATGCAATGTATCGGTATTATTGGCGATACCCTTTACATAAAGAATATCTCTGGTTTTATAATCTTGATTATCAGGGAAATTAACGGCTATTGCTTTGTCATAAAGTGGTTTAAATAATTCATCCCTGTATAATAACCCAACATCTATTCCACGCCTGTCGGGCGACTCATGATGTATTATTTGGTATTCGAATTTTACTAATGGTGTTTTTGTAACTAAATCAGAAAGCACTTTACGGTTTTCTATCTCACAAATACCAATTATTGCCGGAGGATTCCATTCGCCCACCGCAATGATTACTTTGTAAATATTATTTAGCTTATTAAAATATTTTGATTTTGTCCAGTATCTGTCTCCATCAGGTAAAAATTCTTCATCATTTTTCAGGCTGTCGTTTTCAGTATCAAATAGGTTTTCAACGTTATAGAATATTATTTTATATGCATTTTCAGCATATTGTGCAAATATATTTTCTCCAATAAAAACAAAAAATAGAAAATATAGAGGCAATAGAATTTTTTTCATCATTATTCGGTTTCAATTCGTTCAAAAGCACCTAAATCAGGGCCGTTATCATTTGTACGATTGTTCAGCTTAATGTCGAGTGGAAATAAATTTCCATATTCAGTGTTGCCATAATCTTTTGCAACTGATAATGTGTCCAGCTCATAATTATTATCGTAAGGAGATTGAAATTTAGGATCATTATTTACAATAATATTTTTAAAATAGTTATTATCAGCTGTAGAGAAATCTTCATCAACTTTTATCAGTGTATGATCAAATAAGAAATTAAAATTTTCCGATTTTTCTTTATCTAAAAATAATTCTGATTTTTTATTTCCATAAATTATACAATTTCCGAATGTTGCTTCATTTAAAGGCCTAACCTGTAAATGGCTATAAATATCAATATAGTAATTGTTAAGTAATACCGAAGGTGTTGTGCGGGTTGAATATCCCCAATAGTTGGCTATAGTGCAATGATAAAAAGAATACGAACCCCCTATCGTAAGAGCAACAGCAAACTGTCCGCAGTTACCGATTACATTGTTGTAGGCTTCTATTTTAGCACCTTGTGCATACAGCCCAATAGCAGTCATGTTTAAAATTTTACTGTTCGATAGTATTAATGTTGGGTCTGACTCACTAGCCAGCGAATCTACCTGTATCCCGATAATGGCATTTTTTATTTCTGTAAAATCGAAAAAGTTATTATTACTTCCAGCCATAAGCCATATTCCATCCCATTGGCCGGGTATATCATCGTAATCTTCTTCGGGTCTGTCTCCTTGAAAAATAATAGGTTCTTCAAAAGTACCCTCGGCAATAATAGTTCCTAAAACATAAAGCCGCGAGTTTTTATGAAAATACAATTTTGTTCCGGGTGCAATGGTTAAAGTACTGTTTGTATCTACAAGCATTGAGTTGTAAATTAAATAAGGCTTGTTATTTGTCCAGTATTGAGTACCCTGAATAATTCCATTTTCTTCTCCATTAATCAAGTTAACATCTTGTCCCCATGAAACAAGATTAACATCTTGCGTATTGCTTTTATACGCAAAAATAATTGAATCGTTAACCACCATGGGTAAAGCAGAATTATTAGGATCTATGGTTACTTCAATAAAAATATATAAGCTGTCTTTCCCTTTTATTTCATAATTATCCAGTTTTGTTCCCGAAAAGCCATCAATATTTATTC
>CAZWPU010000346.1:0-1916 GCA_964635605.1 uncultured Bacteroidales bacterium
GAAAAGGGAGGAAAATTTGAAAAATTACAATCAACTTTCGAAGCTTTCGAAACCTTTTTATTTGTCCCAAATACGGTAACTACAAAAGGAGCACATATAAGAGATGCCAATGATATGAAACGAACAATGATTATGGTTGTTTTGGCATTGGTTCCGTCACTTCTTTTTGGTATGTGGAATATTGGATTGCAACATTTTTATGCAACCGGACAGGAGGGAGGAACAATAGTAGAACTTTTTTGGATTGGATTTAAAGCAGTGTTTCCCATAATTGTAGTATCTTATGTTACGGGACTTGCTATAGAATTTGCTTTTGCTCAAATTCGTGGTCATGAGGTAAACGAAGGATTTTTAGTTTCAGGAATGCTTATTCCGATTGTATTACCCGTTGATATTCCTTTATGGATGGTTGCTGTAGCCACAGCTTTTGCTGTAGTTATTGGCAAAGAGGTATTTGGTGGTACAGGAATGAATATTTTAAATCCTGCGTTAACAGCTAGAGCGTTTCTTTTCTTTGCATATCCGTCCTACATGTCTGGTAATGCAGTATGGATCCATGGTATGTCAGCAGGTGAAGGAATTGTTGATTCATATTCCGGAGCTACTCCATTGGCAGAAGCTGCTGCCGGAAATATTGATAAACTGCCAAGTGTGGCCGAAATGTTCTTTGGAACGATTCCGGGTTCTATTGCTGAAACTTCTACGCTTGCTGTATTAATTGGAGCAGCATTGTTACTTTTTACCGGTATTGGAAGTGCACGGATTATGATTTCCACTTTTATTGGCGGATTAGTTATGGGGCTTTTACTTAATATTTTTGCGGTAAATCCATTTATGGAAATACCGGCCTGGGAACACTTGCTACTCGGGGGATTTGCCTTCGGGGCTGTATTTATGGCTACCGACCCGGTTTCTGCAGCACAAACACCCAAAGGAAAAATTATTTATGGTTTTTTAATCGGATTCCTGGCAATTCTGATAAGAGTTATTAATCCGGCGTATCCCGAAGGGGTTATGTTGGCTATATTGTTAATGAACGTATTTGCTCCATTAATTGATCATTATATAATGGAAGCTAATATGAAAAAAAGAATGAAAAGAGCTAAAGTAAGCGCATAATAAAACATTAAATAAACTATGAAGTCATTTAGTAATACCTATATTTTTGTTTTTTCTACCATCATGGTGGTTGTGGTTGCAGCAATACTTTCTATCGCTGCAATAACTCTTCAGCCTATGCAAAAGAAAAATGTAGAAATTAATAAAAAAGAGAATATTCTTACATCAATAAATGTTGAAAGTACAGCAAAAAATGCCGTAGAGCTTTACGATAAATATATTATTGAAAGTTATGTTTTAGACCATGCAGGGAAGGTGAAAGAGGGTGTGGATGCATTTGAAGTAGATATGAAAAAAGAGATGACAAAACCTTTAGAAGAAAGGAATTTACCCGTTTTTATTAGTTTAACAGATAGTGGCAAAAATCAATATATTCTTCCTGTTTATGGTAAGGGTTTATGGGGTCCGGTTTGGGGGTATGTTTCATTAGAAAGTAATTTGTCAACAATTTATGGAGCCAACTTTAGCCACCAGGGAGAAACTCCCGGACTTGGAGCTGAGATAGCTACAGAAGATTTTCAGAATCAATTTATTGGCAAAGAAATTTTTAACGAGCAAGGCGAATTTGTTTCCGTAAGTGTTAAAAAAGGAGGAACAGCAAATCCACAATCGAAATATGAAGTTGATGGAATATCTGGTGGCACAATTACCAGCGAGGGTGTTGATGAAATGTTAAACGATTGCTTAAAAAGCTATATCCTATATTTTGAAAATATTAAAAATCAATAAATAATGAATAAAGAAAAAGAACCTTTATTTTCAGCTAAAAATTTAAAATTACTACGTGAACCTTTAAA
>CAZWPU010000347.1:0-1916 GCA_964635605.1 uncultured Bacteroidales bacterium
ATTTTCTAAAAATACAATATATTAGCACTATAAATAGTATCTTTAAATGTTTTTTCCTGCTAATAAAACTACAATTATAAATGATGAGTAAATATAATCTTCAAAAATTGATCTTTTTATTAACATTAATTCTCAATGTGGCTTTAGTAATTCTCCTTTTTGCTAGCATTAATTCTGAAAATATTAATACTTACCTGAGTTCAGATATGCTTTATTTACCTTCTATTTATAAAGACTTGTTCATTGATAAAAGTGGACTTGCTGGATGGAATCTAAATGCAGCTCCTAACTTTTTGCCTGATATGTTAATATTTTTTATTATCAGGAGTTTTTTTAATCATTTTATTCCTCCATGCTTCATATTTTCTTTGCTTCAAGTTTTAACCGTAATTGTTTTACTCGCAATTTTATATAAATCTATATTTAAAAAACTAAATTATATTCATTTGAGCTATGCTTCTTTACTTATGAGTATGTTTTTATTGGTATATCTTGTAAACCATGATTTTATATACTCATTTTATATGTTAAGTATAAGTTATCATGTGGGTGGATTTATTATGGCAATAATTTCTATGATACTATTATTCAGATACCTTAAGACAAAAAAAAAATTTCATTTACTAATTCTTTTTATTGTCATTCTTTTATCTGTAATAAACGATAGATTGTTTTTATTTATGTTCTCATTTCCTGTTTTTTCTCTCCTCTTAATGCTCTTGCTTAAAAAAGAAAATAAAATATTATATATAAAAATACTTGCTGCTAATACTATAGCCTTACTCCTTGGGTTATTTCTCTTTAGAATGTTAAGATTATCCGGATATGTGCATATTATAAGTCTCTCATGGAAAGCTTTCAACTTTGAGAATATTATACCTTCATTAAAAATATTTTTAGAACAACACATATTTTACATTTCTAAATTTGATTTTAGAGGAATTATTGATTTGTTATTTTTATTTAGCTTTGTAACTCACATAATACTTCTATACAAAAATTTATCAAAGGCATTAAAAGGAAAAGATTTTAATAGAAAAGAACTAACCTATCTTTTAATATTTACTTCTTTCTTATTTATTACTCTTATAGCTCCAATAATAAATGGAAGCTATGTAAGTCAGGCTATTTTTAGATACAACATTTACAGTTTGTATGCAGGAGTTTTTAGTTTTGGATATCTAATTTATAAAATTCAATCATCATATAAATTATCAATAAACTATTTAACAATTATTCTTGTTATACTTATGATTTCTGAATCAATATTTATTATTAACCGAGTAAGCAATCAAAACATTAAAAGAGGGCTTTCAGATTTCATGAACTATTATCCTGAAGAAGTACAAAGTATAGATCAACTTGCAAAGGAAAATAATTTGAGATATGGGATAGCAGAATATTGGAATGCAAAATATATAACCATGTTATCAAAACAAAATCTTCGCGTTTATACTGTTTTGAATAATCTGGGAGCATGGTATCACGTTACTAATCAAAACTGGTTTTACAAAGGTGGAAAAGGAGAATATGGGAACCCAGAATTTAATTTTGTAATTACACAAAGGCTAATTAAAGAAAATATTACAAAACAATTAGGAAATCCAATAGATACTTTGTACTGTTCAAATGGACTAGAAATATTTGTTTTCCCTGAATTTGTATTTAACAAGAAAACTCGTAAACCAACAATAAAAAAATAAAATGGCTAAAGGCAAAGAATCAAAACCTCATATAGGAATATACGGCAGAAGGAACAACGGAAAAAGCTCACTCATAAATCGGTTGGCAGGACAAGATATTGCCATTGTTTCTGATCATGCTGGTACAACAACCGACCCGGTAAAAAAATCGTTCGAAATAACCGGTTTTGGGCCTGTAATTTTAGTCGACACTGCAGGAATTGATGACGAAGG
>CAZWPU010000348.1:0-1905 GCA_964635605.1 uncultured Bacteroidales bacterium
GGAATGGTTCTGAATGAGGTAGCAGCAATGCTATCAATTTTTATAAAGGGCATATGGGCAAAGAATAAACCACTTCCAATACCAAAAATTAATGCTTCGTTAAGATTTAATCCATGATACTTTAGTAATCCTGAAATTACTCCGTTTTCGCAGTGCCCTGAAGGGATGTGTTCAAAATCCAATTTCATTATTTTAGTTTTGTAAGGTTTATTTTTTTGGTTTATAGTTAATTAATTCATCAACAGGTATTTCAAAGACTTTTGCATAGATTTCCAGATGCTTTGGTTTTAATTTTTTAAAACCTTTTGGGTTCAGGTGTTTTCGTACCTTCCATTTCGATAACTCAACATAATCAGCCAACAGAGAAACATTCATTTGATTTTTTTCCATATAGTATAAAATAGGGCTGGCTTTTCCGGCTTTTATTTTATCGATAGCTTCTTTTACACGATCCTGTATATCCTGCCAGGCAATCTTATTAACAATATTTTTGGGTTCCCAGCCTTTACTAAAGGTTTTTACATAATTGCCGTTTTCGTCAACAGCGTATTGAACTTCTCTTGATATACCGCCGGTAATCCCTTCATCTTGTGGAACATTTTTTTTCTTCATGACGATAAAAAACTTAAATTTCGTTTAAATAGATTTTCATGGTACAAATGGCAATTAATTTATCATCGCATGTAATTTTTCCCGAAATTAATGTTGTATTAAAAATTTCGTATTCAACATTCACTTCCGTAAAGATTCTTTTATCGATTTCGGGCAGCTTGTGTATGGTTAATTTTTGTACAGCACCAATATATCCTGTAGGGATTTTTTTATCTTGATTGCTGTATGAGAATCCTACACCCAGGGCTGCTGTTTGAGCAATATTTTCTATTAATCCGGGTTCGTGTAAAAAACCATTTTTACAAAAAATATTTTGTTCGGAAATATGTAAACTCCCAATTGTTTTTCCTCCTTCGGCTACATGTAATTTTTCTACCATAACCATTGGCGGCCTTTGCGGAATAAATTTTAAGATGGTTTCACCTTCGGCTATTACATGGTCATATATTCCCATAATGGTCCTTTTTTATTTCGTGCACGTAATTTGTTCGATATAATTGTTGTGTCTTCATCAGGAAAAACCCACCGTCGTCCTGTTCGGTTTGCCCGCTGTTTTAAGCTGTCGTAATCAACATCTTTCGATAGGTAATAGTTGGGTTCGAGCAAATTATTATCCTTATCAATAATACCTTCTTTAATAGCATATTCCTGAAGTTTTGTGCCAGGATATATGCGCATTCCTAAATAGGTAAAAAATACTGAGTTTTCTATCTGTTTTGAGTTTTTAAATGTTTCGTCTACCGTTTGGTCTGTTTCACCATATCCGCCTAAAATCAAAAAATGGGCATAATCAATTTCCAGTTTATTACAAAGTGCAGATTTCTCTAATACATCATTTACCGTAAAATTTTTACCATAGGTTTTTAGTGTAGTATCCGATATGGCTTCGGTACCAAATTCAACATGTTTGAGTCCCGATTTTTTTAAAATTTTCAATAAATTTTCATCTAAATGGGTAAATGTAAAGTATCCTCCCCAGTTTATTTTAATTCCACTGGCAATTATTTTTTCTGCCAGTTCATAATTGTAATTATTGCTGATATTAAAAACAGAATCGGTAAAAAAGATGTAATCAATCCCTTTTTGATAATAAAGCTTTTTTAGGGTATCGACAATTTTGTCGGTATTTAATGTTCTTACTTTTCTTCCTTCTATCAGTGGATAAGTGCAGTAAATGCAGTTATATGGGCATCCGCGTTTGGTTTGAACGTTTAGCATCCCGCTTTTTTCCCAGTAAAAGTCTAGCAGTTGGTCTTCGAAATTTAACGCCAAATCGCTAAAATAACTTTCATT
>CAZWPU010000349.1:0-1892 GCA_964635605.1 uncultured Bacteroidales bacterium
TATTTTACGAAGACGGAACATTAATGGCTGAAATACCTTATAAAAATAATAAGCCTCAAATCGGACTCAAAGAGTATAATAAAAATGGAAAGTTGTTAACCAGTTACCCTCATATTATATTTAATACCAATAATTTAATAAGAGAGCAAAAACTTTATATTATTACCTGTCAGTTATCCAATCACTCTAAAAAGGTTATGTTCTATCAAGAGCTGAAAGGAACTGATGGAAAAGAGCGTTTATTTGAAATCCCAACAAAAAACGGGATTGGTAAATTAGAATTTCATATCCCTTCCAGAGTAAAAGATAGCAAAACAATTACTATTTATGCCCAGATGAAAACTTCTATGGGAAATCCTTATATTATTAAAGATTCCTATACATTTTCTTTTGACACTTATTAGAATGGGAGCTGCTTTTTTAATCCTAAAATTTAGGAAGAAATAAAATCAATTAGTTCAGGGTAATGATAGTATGCAATTATTTCCGGATTGGATGAATCACCGGATTTTGCCGGCATGAATTTTTTGATGGTATGGGCTTTCATTTTTGATTCATCTATGGGTTTCATCATTTCTTTGATCTCTTTTTCTGTGCTATTTTTATCTATCCATTTTAGCGCTTTTTCTGGTTCCAGAATAAAAGGCATTCGTTTTTTGGTATTATGGATTATACCCACCAGCTCATTGGCTTCTACCGTAATTACTGCATACGTATTGATTATCTCACCGCTTTCGTTATCGGTCCATGATGACCATATTCCTCCGAAAACAAAAACCTCATCATTTTGTAAGCTGATATAATACGGATATTTTTTGCCTTTTACTTTTTGCCATTCGAAAAAGCCTGAGCACAAAATCAGGCAACGTTTATTTTTTATGGAATGTTTAAAGGAGGCTTTTTCGAAAATGGTTTCAGATTTGGCATTTAGGGTGTTGTTTCTTATGCTATGGGCTGTTTCTTTATCTTTTACCCAGTGTGGGATAATTCCCCAATGGAAAAATTGTATCTCTTCCGGTTTTTCATCTGTGATAACCGGCATGGCCGGATGCTCAAAACCGTTTACTAAAAAAGTATTGTCGAATAAGCAGAGCTGTTCCTCCCGGATAACTTTGTTTTCAATTAATTTGGTGGAATTCTTTTTTGTTAAACAATAGTAAAAACACATCTTTAATTTTTAATTTAAAGATAATAAAGGGATGCCGTTTATCCACATTTTATTTTTAATATATCATTCCATCGGGAGGTGTATCTGGCCGAAAGCATTTCCTGTTTTAGTTTCCACTCTTTTCCACTTCCCTGTACAGCCAGCTTAACCTTGTCTTTGCCATATTTTTCGTTAATACAATCCATAGCTTTGGATAATTGCTTATTGATATTTATATCCACATCATAAAACAAACTGGTTTGTATGCTTTCTGCACTTTCTAGTTCGCTAACAATAACGCCCGCTTTTTTATATCGTAAACCATCCCGAAAGATTAAATCTAAGGTTTTTAAGGCAAATTTTACCAGTTCTTTCTGGCTGTTAGCAGGAAATCCCAAATTTATGGTTTTCGACAGGTAATGGTATGTTTCATTATCATTGAAAGGGTCGGTATGGACAAAAACAGTGAGTATATTAGCTACTGACTTTTGTTTTCGTAATTTTTCTGAACACCTTGTGGCATAGGTGGCCACCGCTTCCCTGATGTATTTTTTGTCGGTAATGATTTTTCCAAATCCACGGGTGGTGGCAATGGTTTTTTTTGCCGGAAGAATACTTTCTAACGGAATACAGGATATTCCTTGTAGCTCTTTTTTCAGGCGTAAGCCAGTAACCGTAAGGTTTTTTCTCACCCAGTTATCGTTCATACAGGTAAAATCATAAGCCGTAAGGATTCCTTTTGATT
>CAZWPU010000350.1:0-1883 GCA_964635605.1 uncultured Bacteroidales bacterium
ATGGGGTGCTTGGTAAACCAGGCATTCGCATGATTGTTCCGGCAATAGGAACAATGAAACCAGCACCGGATGATAATTCAACTTCGCGAATTTTTACGGTAAAATCTCTGGGTCTGCCTTTTTTCTTCGCGTCATCAGATAAAGATTTCTGGGTTTTAGCAATACAAACGGCCAGATTTCCAAAACCTAACTCCGTAATTTTTTCCAACTGCTTTTTAGCTTTAACCGTATACTCAACATTTTTTGCTCCATACATTTTAGTGGCAATGGCTTCAATTTTTTTCTCAAAGGGCCAGTCCATTTCATACAACGGTCTGAAACATGTTGGGCAGGCTTTTGTTGCATCAATTACTTTTTCGGCTAATTCAACAGCTCCTTCCCCTCCTTTTTCCCAGGCATCGTTAACTGCTACAGGAGAGTCGAGTTTTTCGCAGTGCTTTTTCAATAATTCAATTTCGGCATCGGTGTCGGAGCTAAATCGATTAATAGCTACAACAGGCATGAAACCGTAGTAGCTCATGTTTTCAATATGTTTATCCAGGTTCTCAAAACCTTTTTCTAATGCTTTTAAATTTTCTTTTTCCAATTCGGCTAATTTCGCGCCTCCATGATATTTTAACGCACGAATAGTAGCTACAATAACCACTGCATTTGGCATTAACTCACCAACCTGCGATTTAATATTAAAAAACTTTTCAGCACCCAATTCACTGGCAAAACCGGCTTCAGTAACTACATAATCACTAAGCGACATTCCCATTTTTGTAGCAATCATTGTATTAGTTCCTTGTGCAATATTAGCAAAAGGACCACCATGAATAATCGCCGGATTTCCTTCTAATGTTTGAACTAAATTTGGTTTTATGGCATCTTTCATTAATGCAGCCATGGCACCCTGGGCATTTAAATCTTTGGCATATATGGGTTTCCCTTCATAGGTATAACCCACAAAAATATTTCCTAACCGTTCTTTTAAGTCTTTTAAGTTATCAGCAACACATAATGTAGCCATCACCTCAGAAGCAGCAGTGATATGAAAACCAGATTCGCGAGGAACACCTTGTGTCGGGCCTCCTAACCCAATTACAATATCTCTCAACGAACGCTCGTTCATATCGGTAACCCGTTTCCATTCAATGGTCCGTGGATCAATGCCCAGATTTCCTTTCTTAGCATGAATATTATTATCAATTAATGCAGACAGTAAATTATGTGCCTTTTCAACGGCAGCAAGGTCGCCTGTAAAATGCAGGTTAATATCTTCCATAGGAATAACTTGTGAATTTCCACCTCCGGTAGCTCCGCCTTTAATCCCAAAAACAGGGCCTAAAGACGGTTCACGTAATACAACCGTGGTTTTCTTCCCTATTCGATTTAAAGCCTGGGTAAGACCAATTGAAGTTGTAGTTTTTCCTTCTCCGGCTGGTGTTGGAGTAATGGCAGTTACTAAAATCAAATTTGACTTTTTTATCTTCTCCTCATCAATAAATTTTAAGGGTAATTTTGCCTTGTATTTTCCATATAATTCCAAATCGTCTTCAGAAATACCAAGCTGTTTGGCAATTTCGGTAATGTGTTTAATTTTCGCTCCCTGAGCAATTTCAATGTCTGATTTCATAATAATTGATATTTATTTAATTATGATTTTTAAAAATCTACTATAAATTTAACAAATCTATATGAATAAATAAATTGATTTGTTAATTTTTAATTATGGAACACTTAACAAATTGTTTTGTTCAAGCATTTTGTTACAAACCATATATTTCACAAAGAATTAATACTTAAACAAAATAAAAAATAGGCTGTCCAAAAAGAATCGCAAGTATCATTGCGAATGAAATGAAGCAATCTATATTTGTTGAATATCAGCAGATTGCTTC
>CAZWPU010000351.1:0-1880 GCA_964635605.1 uncultured Bacteroidales bacterium
TATCAATAAAATGAAAATTGCAGAAATAATAACAGAAAAAGGTACTCTAAAAGCAGAATTCTTTGATAAAGACGCCCCGGGTACTGTCGAGAACTTTATAAAGTTATCCAAGGAGGGTTTTTATGATGGATTATCCTTTCATCGTGTAATTCCCAACTTTATTATTCAGGGTGGTTGCCCCGACGGAACAGGAATGGGCGGACCGGGATATACCATTAAATGCGAACTGGATGGAGATAACCAGTACCACGACCGTGGTGTTTTATCTATGGCACATGCCGGAAGAGATACCGGAGGATCACAATTTTTTATTTGTCACAACAGGGAAAATACGCAACACCTCGACCGCCAACACACTGTTTTTGGTAAGATTTACGAAGGTCTCGAAATAATCGATGATATCCGACAAGGAGATAAAATTGAAAAAATAATTATTCATGAAGAATAACAGACAACAATATGAGTTTTGAAATATCAGGAAAATTAATTGAAAAATTCGATACGGTAAAGGTTAGCGACCGGTTTAAAAAGCGCGAATTTGTTATTCAGAAAACCGAATCGAATGGTGGCATGGAGTTTACCGACCATATTAAATTCCAGCTTACACAAGACCGATGTAATCTAATTGATGCAATTAATCTGAACGATGACATTAAAGTTAACTTTAATATCAGAGGGAACAAATGGGAAAAAGACGGTAAAGTAAGCTACTTTACTAATTTAGATGCCTGGCGAATAGAAAAAGAAACATCTCAAAACCAGGGACCAACACCAGATGATATGCCCCCTCCTCCATCAATTGATGATATGCCGGATGCAAATGAACCGGATGATTTACCCTTTTAAAATAACAAAATTTTAAATACTTATAAATGCCTAAAAAATAAATTTTAGGCATTTTTTGTTTTAAACCTGGCTTTACAGATATCCCCGGACTGGCTATCTTGTAAAGAATAAAAGTAGTTATCCTCTTGCTGTCCTGCCAATACCAAAAAATTATCATTTAACATTAATTCGGAAAGGAAATTGATCTCAAATTCAGCAATCGCTTCGCTATGGTTTGAAAACCACGAATCCAATATCCAACGTACATAGGTTGCATTGTTTACATGGCGGTTTACATCTATGTCGCTGTAAAAAACTTTGCGTTGTTCTTTCTTCGTTAAGTCAATATCAACCTTAACTTTTTCGGGTTTTTGTTCAATCGCGGATTCTTTTAAAAAATTTTCATGTACAAAATTAAAATCCTCAGGCTTACGGGGCCGTTTTTTATCTTTATCAACAATTAACCAGTAGCTGGTAACATTACCGATGGTTTTTCCATTTTTATAAATTTGAAAATCACGAACAGCAAAAAACCGATCTACGCCTTTGGCCCAGGTTTTTATTTCTATCTCATCGCGCCACGTCGGATATTCGTCCATTTGCACCAACACTCTTGATAATACCCAGTAAGCATTATTTTTTTCTAAAAACTCGTATCCAAAATCATTGGCTCGTGCATTTTCCCAAGCACACTCCTGTAAAAAATGAAATAGTGCAGGAAGCGTTAATTGTCCATTTTGATCTGAATCGTATGATTTTATCTGAAATGTATATTTCCCAAAAGGATTTTTTAACATAATCTTATCTTTTTTCACTTCTCGCTTCGAATAAACAAAGAAAATAAAACTTTTTTAAATCAGCGTGTTATTTTGTGCTATTCTAATTGAATAGTCACTTATATATTAACCACAAAGGACACAGATTGTAACGCAGAGTTTCACAAAGTATAAAGTCAGATGCAATACATCTATATTTTCATTAATCTGTGTCTCTCTATGAAAAACTCAGCGATACTCTGTGGTTAAATATTTTAGGAACCACAGTGGACACAGAGG
>CAZWPU010000352.1:0-1879 GCA_964635605.1 uncultured Bacteroidales bacterium
AACTGTTCCATGATATTCTAATTTCCTGTGTTTTGTCTCCCCGAAAATTGTAAAGATATTCGTATTTTCCTTCGATATTCCATTTTTTGGTGTCTTCATTCCAGTTGCTAATAAAAATTTCGTTTGGATAGGAATATTCTCCGGGATAATACAAGTCAAATTTTTTATAATACTCCCACTCATTTTCTATGCTGTTATATTTGCTAATGGTAATATTGTTTTCCAGTCCATCCATATTGTAATCCATAATATACCGTACGGTATTAATCCATTCTTCGCCTGGCTTTTGCCATTCCTGAAATAATATTTCTTTTCGTTCGTTAAAACGGTCGTAATATGATGTTTTTAACTGCGTATTAACCCAATCGTTGAACGATGGCCTCCAGGTCTGTACCAGCTTTTCCTGTTCGTTGCCTTTTTTATCGTAAGCAAATAATTCCTGGGAAATATTTATCCATGCTTTTTCATCGTATTTCCATTCCTGGGTAAGTGTTCGTATAGGGTGGTCATTTTTGTTATAAATAATGATTTCACGCTGATAGGTTTCCCATTGATTGAATGCTGTATCCCAGTGATGTTTATATAAGGTGTCAACATTTTCAATACGTAATGAGTCAGTTATTAATGAGTCAATTTTTTCGGGCAACTGAGCAGTTAGTATTTCCGAAGAGAGGAAGAGTGTTGCTAAAAATAAATATTTTTTTATGACGGTATATTTAAACATTATGGTGTTTTTTCTAACAATTTAATGAAATATACAGGCATTGTCAACTTTTTGACGATAATATTCCGCTTTTTTGTTCAACCTGATTATTTCCTTTATTTTTGCATATATTTTATAAATACTATGACAGAAAAACGGAATCAGCAAATAAAATTTGCTTCGTGGGTTGGAATCATTGGAAATTCAATACTGGCAGTAGCTAAAATTTTAGTTGGTTTTATTTCCGGCAGCTTTGCCGTAATTGGCGATGGAATTGATACCACCACAGACATTTTAACTTACTTTATTACTTTGGTTGCCGCACGAATAATGAATAAACCTCCTGATTATAAATTTCCTTATGGTTATAATCGTGCCGAAGCAGTGGCTACTAAAGTATTAAGTTTTGTTATCTTTTTTGCCGGAGCACAGTTGTTCTTTTCGGCGCTAGTTAGAATCGTGAAAGATGAACCCCACCAGGTTCCTACATTATTGGCTGTTTATGTTACGGTGTTTTCTATATTGTCAAAAGTAGTGCTTGCTATTTATCAATTAAGGGTTGGTAAAAAAATTAACAGTAACATGCTTATTGCCAACGGAAAAAATATGCGGAATGATATTTTAATATCTGTTTCAGTATTGTTAGGGTTATTGTTTATTCATGTATTTCATTTATCCGTTCTGGATTTAATTACCGCAATGTTAATAGGAGCCTGGATTATGCGTTCGGGATATGGTGTTTTTATGGAATCCAGCCGTGAGTTGATGGATGGAACAGATAACCCCGATTTGTATTATAAGATTTTTGATGCCGTAGAAGAGGTAGGCGCTGTGAATCCTCACAGAGTGAGAATAAGAAAGCATTCAAACATGTATACCGTTGCCCTGGATATTGAAATTGACGGGAAACTGTCAATCGACGAAGGGCATAAAATTGCCAAAAAGGTAGAGCTAAATATTAAAACGCGTATTGAGAATGTGTATGATGTGTTAGTGCACATCGAACCTAAAGGGAACCAAGAGAAAGAAAAATTCGGCCTTTCACGGGATAATATTGATTCGGAATGCAAAAAGAAAAAGAATGGAAGAAAAATATAAAAAACCACAGGGTTCTTATATCAGTTTTATGAGCAATAAAGTTAAAGCTCATGGGGGTATCAATCTGGCTCAGGGAAT
>CAZWPU010000353.1:0-1869 GCA_964635605.1 uncultured Bacteroidales bacterium
ACAAATATAAAGAAACAGATATTTTCGAAGCGTTTGAAACACAACAGGGTTTTGTCGTATTAAACCTCCCTCCTGTTCTGTTTAAATTAATGCTAAACTTATCTGAGGATAAAACTCTAATTAACAGCGACTTAACGGATAAAATTGATGTGATCAAAGTTTTGTTTTTTGAAGAAGCAAAGACAACAATTTCCAGCAATGAAGTAAAGGATGCCATGAATAAAAATATTAAAGGATTTAATTACAATCTTTTAACAAATATTTCTCAGGAAAAAACAGATGTTTCCATTTACATTATTGAACAAGAATCAACAATTCGTGAGGTTCTGGTCACCTTACTATCTGAAAAAGAATATATTGCCTTGAATGTCATAGGTAAATTTACAAAAGAAGAGGTGCTAAAAATTTATCAATCCATTAATATGCAACAAGTAAAATCTATGGGCAATTGATTAATTTGCCCATAAATTCTATGCTTACAATTATTCTTTTATTTTACTGCATATTGTTCAACCTGCCGGAATACTCTTAAAAAATTTTCACCCCAAATTTTCTTTATTTCATTTTTAGTATATCCTCTACGAAGCAGTTCAATAGTAATATTTTTCATTTGGCTGGCATCCAAACAACCTTCAACTCCTCCACCGCCGTCAAAATCAGTACCAATTCCCACATAATCAATACCAATAGTTTTTACTACATAATCGATATGATCAACCACATCGGAAACCGTTGCTAACTCTTTAGGGAACATTTTATCGGTTTTCCGCCATTCCATCACAGCTTTTTGATGTTCTTCCTCAGAAAGTCCGTCAAAATGGTTGTATTTTTCTCGCAATGCTTTAAAAGCCGAATCTCTTGCAGGGTATGGTTTAGCTTCTTTTATATAATCACTAAGAATACAAATCTGAATAACACCTCCCTTTTCTTTCAGGGCATAAAGCATTTCGTCGGAGAAATTGCGCGGACTGTTGCATAATGCTCTAACACTGGAGTGAGATGCAATTATAGGTGCTTTAGAAACTTTGAGTACATCAAGATAAGCAGAATCGGAAATGTGTGATACATCTACTATCATTCCCAGTTTATTCATTTCTTCAACAATTTCTTTACCAAAATCACTTAATCCATTGTTTTCTTGACCGTTAGGGTCTGTAGATGAATCGCAAATATCATTATTGCGGGTATGAGATAAAGTGATATAACGGGCTCCTAAATCATAAAACTTTTTAACCATATTTATATCATTACCTATAGGATAACCATTCTCTAATCCAATATATACAGCTCTTTTCCCCGCTTTTTTAATAGCGTAAACATCATCGGCATGGTATGCTATCTCCGCCATTTCCGGATATTCATTTACTTTTTTGTGTAACGCATCAAAAATTTCCAGAGCCCTTTCTTTAGCCTGCTGATTTCCTTCAGCATTTCGTGCTCTTTGTCCTATAAAAACAGCCATAAAAACTGCGTCTAATCGCCCGGCTTCCATCCTAGGAAAATCAATTCTCGTTCGTGAATTTTCATAATCATTCCATTTCCCAATATCAAAATCAGGGTCTAAAAAATTTAACGGCGTATCGGTATGTGTATCAATGGATACAATTTCATCATGTATTTTTTCTGCTTTTTCTTCTAAGCTTTCCTGCTTACATGATGTAAAAACAATAATAAAACTAATAATTAAAAAATTTACAGCTTTTAATTTCATGGTATGCAATGATTTTGAGTAAGTACTAACAACAAAATTAGATGAATATTCTCTTGAATGGTTTAATCATAACACCTAATAAGTTTTTCTAAAAATAGTAACATCTTAAAATACATATACTTTCAGAGGTAAAAACATCTTGCAAAATTTTATTTAAT
>CAZWPU010000354.1:0-1861 GCA_964635605.1 uncultured Bacteroidales bacterium
GCTTCATGGTCAATATATTCTGTTTCGATAACCGCAGTATCGCCATATTCCAATGCGCATTTATATTCGAAATCCAGTTTAACCAATGGCGTAAGCAGCTTGTTTTTGTAAATATCAAGATAGCTTATTCCATATTGATTACCAAAAGATTCTCTACCGTCTTCAAAATATTTTGCATAATTTCCATGCCATACAATTCCCATAGAATCAACCTCACTAAACCGTATGATGATTTCTGTTTTATTAACTAATTTTTTTTTCAAGGGTAATTTATTTTTATGATGATTTTTATTTTGCATTATTCATTTTATTATATCCTATAGCAATTAAAAGCATAATTGCAAAGAAAAATATAAGTTTGAAAATTTCGGGTAAAACTGCTACAAAATTTCCATTTCGCAGGAATATATTGTAAAATCCGTTTAAACCCCAGTATAATGGCGAAAATTCGCTAATAATTCTTATGGTGTGTGGCATTATATAAACCGGAACCCAGATTCCACCCAATGCAGCAAAAATAATTATGGAAACCGCTCCAAAAGTTGACGCTTGTTCGTGTGTTGTTGCAATAGTTCCTATAGCAACACCAAAACCTGTAGCTGCTAATCCTGAAGCGATGGCTAAAGCTATAAGGGCAATTTTATGCGGCCCGATTTCAAGTTGAGGTAATCCCATGGCTGGCAATAAATATTTTCCGACCATAAGCATTAAAATAAATTGCAACATGGCAACCCCCAGGTAGATAGATATTTTGCTAAACATTACGGTAACATATGAGCCGGGCATTGTCTTTAGTCGTACAACACTTCCTTCGTCGCGTTCTTTGATAATATTTCCGGCCAATGGTAATACAATAAAGAATATAGCAAACATGGTCCAGGCAGGAACATTATGTTGTACTGAGTTGGGTAATATTTCATCTCCGGTGGTAGATGCATAAATTTCTTTATAGTTAATGGTCTGAAAGTTTTCAAATTCTATTGGGTCCTGTTCAGGAAACATCCCGGCAAGGGTAGAAGAAAAGTTTTGGAAAAATAATTTTATTTCCAGCTCAGCTGTAAATTCTTTTAAAGAACTCATGAGTGTGTTTTTAAAAGATTGACTTGTCGCCGGGTCGATATAAATTTTAATGTCAATGGAGCTTTTACGGGTTCTTTTTTTGGCTCCCGGGATATTGAGGCTGGTAAAAGATTTGTTGATTAGTGCTTTTACATTTTGCCGGATTGCTTCGGTTGCCCTTTCCGGAATTACAATCCCGATTTTGTATTTTCCCTGTGCAACTGCCTGTTGAGCCATATCCTCAGTAATTGGCACTCCATCCAATGTTTCAACAATTTGAAAAAAATCCGATTCGTATAAACCATTGCTAATAGCAGCTCCCAGGCTGTCATGGTCGTTGTTGACCAATATCATAGAAATGTTGGCCTCCTTAACCGATTTAAATGTAGCATCCTGGATGAGAGTCATAATAATGATGAGAAATAAAGGCATAATAAAGAGAATGGCCAACCCGGCACGGTCTCTTATCAATACTAAAAATTCTTTATATATGGAGGATATTAATCTTAACATAATTTTCTTTTTTATTCGTCGCGTACTGCGCGCCCGGTTAATTGCAAAAATATACTTTCAAGGTTCGTATATTCTTCATTACTTTTGATAAGCTCTTCAGGTTGTCCTTCAATAATAATTTCTCCTTTATCAATAATGGCAACTTTTGAGCAAAAATTTTCGGCTTCTTCCATATAATGCGACGTATAAATAAGTGTTGTCCCTTCTTGATTGATATTTCTAAGATGTTCAAGAATTACATTTCTGGATTGCACATCAAC
The DNA here is from genome assembly GCA_964635605.1 of uncultured Bacteroidales bacterium. Lineage (GTDB taxonomy): Bacteria > Bacteroidota > Bacteroidia > Bacteroidales > UBA12077 > UBA12077. The sequence goes on from CAZWPU010000354.1 coordinate 1,833, forward strand.
ACCTACGGTTGGTTCATCCAGAAAAATAA
>CAZWPU010000355.1:0-1860 GCA_964635605.1 uncultured Bacteroidales bacterium
CAGCTTTCGAAAAAAAATTTTCTGATTAAATCTTATCTCCAAAAAAAAGGGATAACAGATGAGAAAATTGATAAAAAAGATATTCTTCAGATATTAGAGCACCTTCGAAATCCTCAATATAAAAAAGTTATAACCAAAGATAAAATGCTTGATCGGCAATTCAGTCAATTTTTATTTGAGGATTACGAGCATATTAAACTTTTTCTTCATTATACAGCCAAAAAGAATACTGCAGAAAAAATTATACACGAAGGTTTCAATTTTGTAAATTCCTTTTACAAAACCGCCGAAAACATCCACAACGATGAGCTATTTTTAATCCATCGCCATCATGAACATAAACAATACGGTCATTATGTAATTGTAATTTGTATATCGAAAGAAATTTATTACCATTATTTTGAGGCTTTAACCAAAATAAAAGCAACAAATAATGCGGTAGAACAAATTTTAACCGAAAAAAATCCCTTTATGGACGAAAATTCTGATGAAATTTATACTCTACCGAAACAATTTATCAAAGGTTACTTTAATTACATAGAAGGGACTATCGTTAAAAATCCTTATTTTAATTACAATTACCACTCCCCTATATTTGAAAAGAATCTAAAAAAATTAAAGAAATAAAATTATTCAAAAAGTTTTTTCCAATTTAAATCGGTATTGAATATCTCTTTCTCAAAAATTTCAGCATAGCAAATTTTAATTTTTATGCTATAATATATGGATAAAGATTGCTAATTTTGTCACACTATAAAAACTAATTTAAAAATGTATAAACACTTATTTGGGCCAGTGCCCTCCAGGAGATTAGGCATGTCGTTAGGCGTTGATTTAGTTCCGCATAAAGTTTGTACGCTAAATTGTGTGTATTGCGAGTGCGGTGCTACAACAAACTTAACAACAGAACGTAAAGAGTATGTATCTTATCATGAAATTATTGAAGAGCTAAAAGATTATTTCAGTAAAAATAAAAAACCTGATTATATAACATTTTCCGGAGCCGGAGAACCTACGCTTAATATCAAAATTGGAAATATAATAAATTTTTTAAAAGCCACTTACCCGGATATCCCTATTGCGGTTTTAACCAATGGAAGTTTATTAAGTGATGGAGAAGTTAGAAATGAACTATTAAAAGCTAATTTAGTACTTCCCTCATTGGATGCTGCGAACAGCAAAACCTTTAAAAAAATAGACAGGCCTTCAGAAAATCTAAAAGTTGAAGATTATATTGAAGGATTAATAAAATTCAGTAAAGAATTTACTGGAAAAATATGGCTTGAAATAATGATATTACCCAAATTTAATGATGATTTGGAAAATTTAAATTTACTTAAAGAAGCGATCCTGAAAATTAAACCCGATAAAGTCCAGCTCAATACCCTTGATCGCCCGGGAGCAATTGCAAATGTTAGAGCTGCTACACGATTAGAGTTGCAAAACATTATAGATCTGTGGAAGATGGAAAATGTTGAGATTATTGCATCATCAGCCAAAAGAAAAGATAATAAATCGTTCAGGAAAGATACCGAAAATGCTATTTTAGAAACGATATCCAGAAGGCCTTGTACTCTCGAAGATTTAGAAAATATTTTAGGATTGCATGTAAACGAAATCAATAAATACCTGGATGTGTTAGAAGGTGATAATAAAATTGAAACCGTAAGGCAGGATCGTGGACTCTTCTATCAAATCAGAAAATAATCGATGAATGATATTGTTTATACTATTTCTGCTAGAGGGAAAAAGGAGAATCTTCCGATACAAGACTATCTAAAAAATAATTTTCCAAATATTCCAATCCATAAAATCGATAGTATTTTTGGATTTGTAGAACAATCTACATTATATAGCGGA
>CAZWPU010000356.1:0-1859 GCA_964635605.1 uncultured Bacteroidales bacterium
ATGGCGGTTTTGGAATGGTATTGGATGGTAGCCAGGAGGCTTCGCGTAGATTAAAAATGATGTTATATTGGGATGTAAATCATGGTATTACACGTAGAAGCTGGGCAAGGAATGATGGCGCAATTTTTGCCATTCAACGCGAAATGGAACGAACATCCGAATTAAAGGTAACGCTACCTCGTATCGCTGACGATAATTTATTGGATGAACTTTTTTAAATTTATTTTTTAAAATAAAATCTTGAGGCACGACTCATCATCGTGCCTCAATTTATTTGATGTATTTAATTAAATGGTTGAAAAGTTAAATTTATTTTTTCTTTTCTTTTTTAGAAAACAACCTTAAGAGCCAGTTTCGTTTGATTACCGTTGCAGCTTCTTCAATTTCTGAGGCACTTTTATTAATGCTACTCATCGTAATTTCAACACTATCGGCAAAAGCCGTATCAAATAATAATTTGGTTATTAATCCTTGTCCTTCGTTTACCTGTATGGTTAGTTTTTCTAAATTATCTGCAATTTTTTTTGTTTTATCGGTAGTATACGCAAGGTTTCTGCCCGACTTACTTAACGAGCTGGTAAACGTTGTGTCGGTAAAAATTTCACCGAATAAACCCTGCCCCTTCCTTACCTGATCGGTAATAGCAACCAGGTTTTCGGTAGATGTTCTGAGGTTTATGCCTGCACGTTCAACTTCATTTGCCAGTGATGTATCCGATAAGAGCATCCCAATAGTTCCTTTTTCATGATTAATTTTATCTGTTATTGTGGCAAAATTTTCAGTTAAGTTAGCAGTGTTTGTGGCTATTGAACTGAGATTTTTAGAAAAATCTTCATCGGCAAATATTTTGCCGAAAATTCCTTCACCCCGGTTTATTTTATCGGTAATTTCTGCAAGATTTTTAGTAATTTTTGTGGTGTTTTGGCTTGAAGTATTGATTTGTTTTATGATGTTATCAATATTAACAACCTCAATGGTTCCCAGATAGTCACCGTTTTTAATAATCTCCTCATGACTGCTTCCACTATATATGTTTACAATTTTATTTCCCATAAGTCCTTCCGAACCAATTTCCATTTTTGAATCTTTACGGATAAATTTTCTCACATCATTTTGAACTGACAGATCAACTCTTACCAGAGAATCATTTATAATCTCCACTTTAGAAACCGTTCCAATATTGATACCCGAAAAGCGAACATCATTTCCCACTTTTAATCCGCTAATATCATTAAATACACCACTAACTGTAAAATTACGTCCAAAAATATTGCTCTGGCTGCCAATATAATATATGGACAGGATGAAAATCAGGGCGCCTAACCCGACAAATAATCCTAATTTTATATTATTATGTTTTGTATTTCTCATGGCTTAAAGATTTTAAACGGTTACAAAAAATGACTTAACAAACGGGTCTTTGTTCTTTTTAAGATCATCAAAATTCCCTTCAGCATAAAAAATCCCATCTTGTAAGATTAATATTCGATTGGATGTTCTTTTTGCACATTCAAGGTCGTGTGTAATAATAATAGATGATGCATTGTATTTATTTTGAATCGTATTGATTAATTTGCTTATTTCTCTTGAAGTTAATGGATCTAAACCGGTTGTTGGTTCGTCGTAAAGAATGATTTCCGGCTTCAGAATTAGCGTTCGGGCCAGCCCAATTCTTTTTCTCATCCCGCCTGATAATTCTGCAGGCATTTTATCGATAGTATCTGATAGTCCTACATTTTTAAGGGCTTCGTAAACCATATTATTAATTTCTTTTTTGTTGGTAATGGTCTTATTTCTGCGTAAAGGAAATTCAAGGTTTTCGCGAACGGTCATTGAATCGTACAATGCATTGCTTTGGA
>CAZWPU010000357.1:0-1857 GCA_964635605.1 uncultured Bacteroidales bacterium
TTAATTTTTTGATGAGCAAACATGGTATCCTTAGTTACCCAGCGTAGATTATCAATATGATTATTGCTTTTATCAAAATCAAGGTGGATAACATATTCTTGCATTTCATTATCTTTCGGAATAAAGAGCTCGGCTACTAATTTGTGGATATATTTTGTGGTTCGTTTTTCGTTTTGTAATTTAATATTTAAAATTTTGTATCCTTTTAATGTTGATCCATTAATAATAGTTCCATGTTTTTTTTCAACTTTAAAACTTTTTATTCTTCCATAGTTTGAAATTTCGTATTTTTCACTATCAGAGATTCCCTCAATGGCTAAAATCTTCCATTTTTCTCCGATGATTTCCTGATGTATCTTACTTAAATCAGTCATTATTGAATGTTTTAAATTGCCAATTATTCAATTAGATAGACTTGAAATTTTAAACAGGGTTTAAAAGGAGATGGTTAAATTAGTGTAATAATGTTTAAAATAATGAAGCGCTAAAAATGGTTATTCTTTTTGATGTGTAGCCCTAACTAATGAACTGAGAATTTCCGGATCTTGTTCCATAGCTGTGCCTGAAACGATTATATCAGCACCTGCTGAAACGATACGTTGAATATCCCCGGGTGATTTTATTCCGCCACCAACAATTAGAGGAATGGTAATATTATTTTTTACCCGCGAAATCATTTGGGTTGTTAATGATGATTTGGCTCCACTACCTGCTTCGAGATAAATTAGTTTGAGCCCTAACATTTCGCCGGCTAGTGCTGTGGCTACTGCAATATCAGGTTTGTCAGAAGGGATGGGCTTTGTGTTACTTATATATTCCACTGATGTTGTTTTGCCTCCTTCTATTAACATGTATCCCGTGGGTAAAATTTCTAAATTACTTTTTTGTAGGTAAGAAGCAGCAGCAACATGGTTTCCAATCAGTAAATCCGGATTGCGCCCTGAAATTAACGAAAGGAGTAAGATCCCATCAGCTTTAGATGATAATTGTAATAAACTTCCAGGGAAAAGTATTACAGGTATGGAGGTGTGTTTTTTGATAAATTGAATCGAAGGGTCAATAGAACAATTGAGCAAGCTACCTCCAATAAAAATTAGATCAACCAATGCCTGGTTAACTTTGTTTATTAGGCCTTTCAATGATTCCTTATTATGGTGGTCGGGATCAATAAGTAATGCAAATAGTTTTTTGTTGTTTTTTATTTTATGATTGATCAGGTTAAAAATCATTGTAGAAGAATTTAAATTTTTTTGTAACACCAAACGATGGAATAATTTTTAAGATTGAAATAACTAAGTGTAAATTTTTCGTTCATATAACTATTATTTACGTTGCCTGTAATTATTCCCTTTTCTTTTGGTTTAAAAGGTTCAATATTTAAGTTTGTTACAAAGTTAATATCTACTTTATCGCAAATTTTATATAATGCTTCTTTGGCACACCAGTGTAAATATAGATGATATATTTCTTGTTCTTTATCAATAGCTTCGAGTTCTTCTGAGCGTAAAAATTTATCGGCAATGCGTAAAATTTTAGGAGACATAAATTCCAAATCGAGGCCTACTCTTTTTTTATTACTTATTAAGATTGCTGTAAGATTTTTGGAATGCGAAATGCTTATATTATAAGAGTTATTTTTTAAATAAGGTTTTCTTTCAGGTCCGTATACAATTTTTGAATCGTGGCTGAGCATACTCTTTAAAAGTGAACGAACACTTAGCCACTCTAGCTTCCGTTGGTAGTTTTTAAATTTTTCTACCGTTTCAATGTCTGTTTCATCCAAATTTAAAAACGATCTTAGTGTATCGTAATCTTCAGTTATTTCCCAGATTCCCAATACAACATCATCATTAAAAT
>CAZWPU010000358.1:0-1848 GCA_964635605.1 uncultured Bacteroidales bacterium
TGAAGAATTTGTGCCGGAGTGGCATTAGGCATATTTATTTTTTTGTCTTCGAAAATACCCAGCCAGTCTAATTTTTTAAAAGTTTCTGAATCTTTTTTAATACCAACATAGTCACAAATTTTTTGCTCAACTGGGTCAGTTTCATTGTGGGGAAGGAAAAGATTAATAAATTCTCTATATGTTAAATTTTCTGAATTTTCTACCGAATAGGTGTCATCGGTTGCTCCCAGCTGTATAAACACATCCCATGCAGCACAATATCCCGGGCGGCGCAAGGTTCCGCGTAAAATGGTCGGTATATCCTGAAGATTATATGTTTCGCGGTAACTTAATGAATCTCTGTTTGGATACATTTCAAATTCTCCAACGTCTAAAATCGACATTTTTTCTATTCTTCGGAAAAGCTGATTGTATGGAACATATTTATAGTTTCCATGGTCTAAATATTGGGCAACCGATTGTCCGGCAACAACAACATTTCTGGGATTCCAGGTGAATTTATAGTTCCATGGATTATTATCGAATTCAGGAGCAACAAGTCCGCCTGTGCTTGATTTAAAAGCCTGCATTTTTCCACCTTTAGCCTTTATTTCATCAATCACTTTCATGGCCGACATGTGGTCAATACCCGGATCAACGCCAATTTCATTCAAAAGCAATATGTTTTTTTCTAATGCTTTTTGATGTAATGCTTTTATTTCCTTCGAAACATACGATGCAGTAATCATATGTTTCCCAAATTCAACGCATTGTTCAGCCACTAGATGATGAAAACGTGCTGGAAGCATCGAAATGACCACATCGGCATTTTTAATCTCTTCAATACGTTGTGGCTCGTTAAATATATCAAATTTAAAAGCTTCTCCATTTTCATGACCGTTTATTTTTCGTTGGGCTTCTTCAACCGATCTTTTCCCAACACGTATTTTCCAGTTATGCTCTTTAGAATGGTCAAGCAGGTATTTTATTAAACTGGTTGATGAAAGACCCGCTCCTAGAATTAATATTTTTTTCATAAAATGATTAATTGGTTTGGTTTATTATTAATAAATTGGTGCTAATGTAAAATTATTTTTGAATAAGAAAAATGGTTTTTATCAGATATATTTAAAAATGTTGATATTTTTTGACCATAATTTTGTTTTTAAAAAAAAGTTGCTACTTTTATGACCAACGGAAAAATTAACCCCTAAAATTTTTACCTAAGAAAAAATGTATATTTTTTAGTCCTTGTTTAGACAAGGGCTTTTTTTATGTTGTTTAGAAAAAAATATTTTATCCAATCAAAAAATGATTTGTGGACATTATTTATATTTCTTTTGACATAATAAAATAAATGGCTGATGTAAGTAAATTGTTAAATAATAATTTGTTTGAAAACTGAAATTCTCTTAAAAATTCCCTTTTTTTGTGTAATAATAAAGTTGTTTTTTGTTTAAATCAAAAGAATAAGGAGAAGAAATTGTCTGCAGAAAAGAAATACGCCGAGACACCCTTAATGAAGCAATATTATCAGGTGAAAAGAAAACATCCTGATGCCATATTGCTGTTTCGTGTAGGCGATTTTTATGAAACATTTGGAGAAGATGCTATAAAGACAGCCCAGATTCTTGGTATTACACTTACTAAAAGAGCTAATGGAACAGCATCTTCTGTCGAACTCGCCGGGGTTCCTTACCATGCGCTCGACACTTATCTACCTAAGCTGGTGCGTGCTGGTCAAAGAGTGGCGATTTGTGAACAGTTAGAAGATCCTAAGAAAACTAAAAAAATTGTTAAACGCGGTGTTACCGAACTGGTAACTCCCGGCGTTTCGTTAAACGATAATGTACTCAAGCATCGCGAAAA
>CAZWPU010000359.1:0-1844 GCA_964635605.1 uncultured Bacteroidales bacterium
TCTTCGCCCAGCTCTTCTAATGCCGCTTCGATCGATTCAGTTTCTGCTTCTTCTCGAAAATATTCATAAATATCCTCTTGTTTATCTTCATCAATCACATCATCAATGTAATAATCAAGGTTTAATTTAGTTCCTGAATGTACGATCGACTCAATCTCATCAAGCAAATCATGCATTTCCAGGCCTTTGGCATCAGCAATATCGGGAAGTGGCATTTGCCGGTCGATACTCTGAATAATATAAACTTTTAATCCTGATTTATTAACTACCGATTTCACCACCATATCTTGTGGCCGGATTATTTCTTTTTCTTCAACGTATTTTTTTATTAAATCAACAAATTTTTTGCCGTATCGTTGCGCTTTTCCTGTACCAACTCCAACAATATGGGTCATTTCCTCAAGGTTAACCGGATATTGAATGGCCATATCTTCTAATGAAGGATCTTGAAAAATAACAAAAGGTGGCAAATTCAACTCTTTAGCGACTTTTTTTCTTAAATCTTTAAGGATATTAAACAGCTCATCGTCCACAGCCCCTGTTTTACCAGAACCGGCTTGACTATCCATTTCATCATCTTCGCTTTCGTAATCATGATCTTTGGTTAAGATAAAAGGTTGTGGATCTTTCAAATATTCATGCCCTTTTTCGCTTACCTTAATTAAACCATAATTTTCTATATCTTTATCAATAAACCCGGCTATCAGCGCTTGGCGTAGTACGGCATTCCAGTATTTGTAGTCTTTATCAGACCCTTCACCAAAAATTTCCAATTCATGATGCTTATAGGATTTAATAGCGGAATTTTTCACTCCCGCTAAAACATTGGCAACATGTTCAGCTTTAAATTTTTCTTTAACATCCTGTATTGCTTTTAAAGCTAATACCACATCGTCTTTCCCCTCAAACTGTTCTTTCGGATGTAAGCAATTATCACAATTCTCACAATTCTCCTGTTCATATTCTTCACCAAAATAATGAAGCAACATTTTTCGGCGGCAAACAGCAGATTCAGCATAAGCAACAGTTTCAAGCAACAGTTGCTTTCCTATTTCCTGTTCAGCCAAAGGCTTACCCTGCATAAATTTTTCCAGTTTCTGAATATCTTTGTAGCTATAAAAAGCGATACACTTTCCTTCGCCACCATCGCGGCCAGCACGGCCGGTTTCCTGATAGTAGCCTTCTAAACTTTTGGGAATATCGTAGTGAATCACAAATCGAACATCTGGTTTATCAATTCCCATTCCAAAAGCGATGGTGGCAACAATAACATCTACATCTTCCATTAAAAACTTATCCTGGTTCCCGCTTCGTGTAGCGGCATCCATCCCGGCATGATAGGGCAATGCTTTAATTCCATTTACCTTCAACACTTCGGCAAGCTCTTCAACTTTTTTTCGGCTTAAACAATAAATAATACCTGATTTCCCGGAATTATTTTTAATAAATTTAATAATTTCTTTGGCAGCATTAACCTTAGGCCTTACTTCGTAATATAAATTTTCTCGATTAAACGACGATTTAAATACATTGGCATCAAGCATGTCCAGATTTTTCTGGATATCACTTTGTACCTTTGGTGTTGCCGTTGCCGTTAAAGCAATGACTGGAGCCTGTCCAATTTTGTTAATTATCGGACGTATACGTCGATACTCAGGCCTAAAATCATGGCCCCATTCCGAAATACAATGCGCCTCATCAACGGCATAAAAAGAAATTTTAGCTTTTTTTAAAAATAAAATATTTTCCTCTTTTGTTAATGATTCGGGTGCTACATAAAGCAAACGTGTTTTACCATCCAACACATCTTGCTTTACTTTTTGCATTTGTGTTTTGGTAAGTGA
>CAZWPU010000360.1:0-1838 GCA_964635605.1 uncultured Bacteroidales bacterium
TACAGATTAGCCGAACAATTTTCGCCTACAAAAATTAAAAGAATGGTTTTTAGCACATCCGTTCGGCCAAACTGGATGAAAACAGGTGATAAATTTTGGTATTCATACAAAACATCTAATGGAACTAATTATTATATTGTTGATTTAAACAACAAGTCTAAAAAGAAAATGTTTGATAATGATCGTATGGCAGCCATGTTAACATTAATAACAAAAGATCCATATGATGGTAAACATTTACCCGAAATAAAACCAAAATTTAAAAAAGACGATACGGTTTTTCAATTTGATGTAACCAGTACTCAAGAAGAAAAAATAACAAAAAAAGATACCACACAAGCGGACACTACAACGTCTATTGCTGATAAAAAAGACAAGAAAAAGAAACCCGAAAAGAAAGTATTCCATTTAGAATATAATTTAAATACTGGCAAACTTTACGAGATCGAAGACTGGAAAGAAGAAAAAGAGGATCCTAAATGGGCCAATATATCGCCCAATAGTGAATATGTAATTTTTTCCAGAAATTATAACCTTTACTGGATGGATAAAGAAAATTATGAAAAAGCGAAAAATGAAGAAGAAGGAGAAAAAGATTCTACTATTGTGGAACATCAACTAACTTTCGACGGGGAACAACACTATGCCTATGGCGGAGGATATACAGCCGGAGAAAATGATGATGAGGAAAAAATTAAGACAGAAAGCGAAAAAAGAAGACGGACACGAATTTACTGGTCTCAGGATTCCAAAAAATTTGCACTCATTCGCTACGACCAAAAAGATGTTAAAACGCTTTGGGTAATTGATGTTTTAGCCAATCCTCGTCCCGAGCTAGAATCTTACAAATACACCATGCCCGGCGAAGAAAATAACTCACAGGAAGAATTATGGGTATTTACAATGAGCGATACTTCCAGAAAACAGTATGATGTTAAAGCGTTTAACGATCAGTCACTTAGAATACACCAGGAGATAAAAACCAATAAAGAAAAAATCGAAGATTATGTACCCACTACCTGGTTGTCTGAAACATCAAACAAACTGTATTTTACTCGCCGGAGCCGTGATCTCTATATGATGGATGTGTGTGAATTAGACCTGGCTACCGGAGAGGTAAATGTGATTATTGAAGAACGAATGAATACGTATATGGAACAAAAAGCACTCCATATGATTGGTAATGGTAAAGAATTTATCCACTGGTCGGAGCGAGATGGTTGGGCACATTTGTACCTTTATGATGGGAATGGCAATGTAAAAAAACAATTAACTTCCGGCCCATGGCATGTTTCAAACATTGAAAAGGTAGATGCAAAAAACCGGGTCGTTTACTTTACAGCAAACGGACATGAGAATAATGAAAATCCATATTATACCCATTTATACCGTGTTAACCTGGATGGTACTGGATTTAAATTATTAAATGCAGTAAATTACAACCATTATGCTCAGATGAGTGATTCATATAAATTCTTTATAAATAATTTCTCACGAGTAAACACCATCCCAAAATCAGAAATCCGTGATAACAACGGAAACGTTGTACTAGAACTTGAGACCGCAGATTTGAGCAACCTTTTTGCTGCCGGATACAAATTTCCCGAAATATTTAAAGCCAAAGCTGCCGATGGGATTACAGATATTTATGGAGTTATATACAAACCTTTCAACTTTGATTCAACAAAAAAATATCCATTGATCCAATATGTTTATCCCGGGCCACAAACCGAAGCAGTAAATAGTTCATTTTCTGCACGTATGGATCGCACCGATCGTTTTGCCCAATTAGGGTTTATCGTCGTAACCTTAGGAAACCGGGGTGGTCATCCTAACCG
>CAZWPU010000361.1:0-1836 GCA_964635605.1 uncultured Bacteroidales bacterium
AAATACGCGAAAACTTTGGTGGCGAGCTTGATTTCTTTATTGGTGGCGGTGCGCTACTTGATATTGAAATGCAACGATTTTTTTATGCCATTGGAATTCCAATGTTTCAAGGCTATGGATTATCTGAATCGGCACCGATTATTTCATCCAATGCTCCACAAAACCACAAACTTGGTTCCTCTGGCTTTCTGGTAAAAAATATCGACCTTAAAATTTGTGACGATCATGGAAATGAGTTGCCTATGGGTAAGAAAGGAGAAATTGTTGTGCGAGGCGAAAATATTATGATTGGTTACTGGAAAAACGAAAAAGCAACCAACGAAACCATAAAAGATGGCTGGCTCTACACCGGCGATATGGGTTATATGGATAAAGACGGTTTTCTTTACGTTCTGGGACGTTTTAAAAGCTTGCTCATTGCCAACGATGGCGAAAAATACAGCCCCGAATCGATTGAAGAAACACTTATTCAGCATTCAAAATATATTGATCAATGTATGTTGTATAATGATCAAAGCCCTTATACGGTAGGTTTAATTATGCCTAATAAAGAAGCGTTACGAAGATACCTGAAAGAACACGATTTGTCTTTCGACAAAAAAGAAGGACAAAAAATGGCACTACAAAAAATACAGGAAGAAATTGATGCGTATAAAAAAGGCGGCAACTATGAAAAAATATTTCCCGAGCGTTGGTTACCTGCTGCTGTTGCTGTTTTAGGTGAACCATTTTCCGAAGAAAACAAACTGATCAACAGTACCCTAAAAATGGTTCGTGGAAAAATTGTGGAATATTATAAAGAACGCATTAACTTTTTATTTACTCCCGAAGCCAAAGAAATTACCAATCATCAAAACATGAATATTGTGAGTAAATATTAGTATTAAAAATCAACTGGTTTGGGATCAGGGCTCCAGATAACTACACTGGAAGGCCGGTTAATTAATATTTAGTCTCAGTATATTAAAAAAACGTCGAGATTTTTAAGTTCAAATCTCTGTAAATAAGTCAGCGGATGACTAATAAATTAAACCCATCTTAAGATTAAACAATAGCAATTGTTAACAGACAAGTCATCCGCTGACTAGCTTAAAAAAACAAACCCGGAGGGTTTTCATGTTTATAAAAAGTGAGTAGTATAATAAAAATGACTCCAGAGGAGTCAAATATCAAAGTTTAACAAAGAGCTAACAAAAGGAGAATATTTTTAACATCATCTTTTCCAAAGTTTTGAACTTTGGAAAAGATTAGCTAAAGAGATTTATAAACATGGGATGCCGCTGGCATCCTTTTTTTATTGTTTAATGCACATTCCTGTACGTTAAAATTATACAATCCTTATTTTCCCGGCATATTAAACCAAATAAATAAAAAATAAAGTTCAATATTCAATAAATACATGAAAATGAATACCTTTGAGTAAACATCAAATTGATCATCATGGAAGCTTGTGCCATCAATTTAAATCAAACGGCAGACAAAGGCCGGAGGTTTAAGCGGTTTATTCTCATCCTTACCCTTGTGTTTTTAGTATCTGCTGTTGGAATATCCTGGTTGTTATATCAAAAACAGAATATGGAAACCTGGATTTTTATCAGCCTGGGAATTTATTTCCTATTCTTTCTGTATTTTGGCTATATAGGCTATAATGCCAAAATGTTTATCCGTTGCGATGATTTTGCACTGGAATACCAGTTTGGATTTTTCAAAAAAATACCGGAAAGAATTATTTGGGAAACCATCGATAAAGTTAAACTAGGGTTTACATCGATTACTTTTTTCAAAAAATCGGGCCGCAAAAAAGTGCTCAAAATTGGCTGGGTACCCTATGAGAAA
>CAZWPU010000362.1:0-1821 GCA_964635605.1 uncultured Bacteroidales bacterium
AAAATTCTGTTGACTTAGTCAATGCCGAAGCAGCGAAATATGCCAATGCTATCCAGTCTGATTTAAATGAGTATATGGCTATTGTGCGCACATTATCAAAGGCTTTTGCTGTATATGAAGAGATGCCCAAAGAACAATGGGTACCACTTTTTCTAAAAATGTATAATAAAGTTTACCGCGACAACCCATATTTTTATAAACTTTGGGATAGTTGGGAGTTAAGCAAAATTGACAGCACCTGGGACAAATCTTATGGACGCATATCCAATGTTTTTTCAAGGATTAATGGCTCTGTTTTACAAAAACAGGATTTAAGAAGCATGGATGGGGATCCCGAGGTTTATGCTTTTATAAAATCACAAGCCCGAGAAATTGCGCTACCCATTTATTTTGATGTTTTTACCGAAGAACAAGAAGAAACAAAATTAATGACCAGTCTGGTAAGCCCAATAATGATTGATAACCAATATCACGGAATGGTTGGCGTTGATTTAATCCTTGAACGATTTCAGGAGATGGTAGAAAACATTAACATCGAACAATTTCCGGGAACCTATGCCTTTTTATTAAGCCAGGAGAGTAAATATGCCGGACACCCCGATACAGAATTATTAAATCAGGTTGCTGCGTTTAATCTTAAATCAGGAGAAAAATTTTCGATTACAGATCGTATCGAAGAAGGAAAAAACTTTTCCATTATTACCAAAGACAAAAATGATGACACGTATTTTGTTGCTTTTGCTCCCATAACAATCGGACGCACCAATAAACCCTGGTTTTTAGGAGTGTCCGTTCCTATAAATTCTATTATGGCTCAAGCCGATAGAAACTTTATGATTGCAATTATTGTTGGTATTATTGGTATATTTCTTTTAAGCTTAGCAATTTATATTATTACTAAAAATATTTCTGACCCGATTCAGAAAATTACCGGGTTTCTAAAAAAACTTGCACAGGGCCAAACCAATATAAACATGAACCTTAATGTAAATAGTGGAGACGAAATTGAAGAAATGGCGGCTTCGCTGAAACAATCCATAATAAGTTTAAATGAAAAAACAGAATTTGCCAATAATATAGGTAAAGGAAATCTGGATTATGAATTTAAGCTTTCCAGCGATGAAGACGAGCTTGGAAAAGCGCTTGTTAATATGCGAAACAGCCTGCAAGAAGCAAGAGAAGAAGATAAAAAACGTAAAGTAGAAGACCATAAGAGAAGGTGGGTTAATGAAGGGCTGGCAAAATTTGCCGATATTTTACGTTCTAATAACGATAATCTAAAAATATTGGGTCACGATATTATTAAAAACCTGGTATATTATCTCGATGCTTGTCAAGGTGGGTTATTCTTACTCAACGATGATGAAGACAATGAAAAATTCCTTAATCTAATCTCAGCGTTTGCTTTCGACCGGGAAAAATATTTTGAAAAACGAATTGAATATGGAGATGGTATTGTTGGTTCTTGTGCAATCGAAAAAGAAACTATTTATATGACCGACCTGCCCCAGGATTATATAGAAATTACCTCAGGGTTAGGTGGTTCGAACCCTAATTCTTTATTAGTAGTTCCTTTAAAAATTGAAGATCAAGTTTATGGTATAATCGAAATTACTTCTTTTAATAAATTTGAAAATTATCAAATAGAGTTTGTTGAAAAAGTTGCTCAAAACATTGCTTCTACTATTCAAACGGTGAAAGTTAGCATACAAACTAATGTACTCCTGGAAAAGTCCCAACAACAATCAGAAGAAATGGCTGCACAAGAAGAAGAGATGCGCCAAAACATGGAAGAGCTACAGGCCACACAGGAAGAAGCTG
>CAZWPU010000363.1:0-1816 GCA_964635605.1 uncultured Bacteroidales bacterium
GGTAATTCTTTAACAACAAAATCTTTATACATTTTCATCACATGCTCAGTGTGATAATATTCATCTTCTCTTTGCCTGATTTTCAAAAAATCATCTAACCAAAAGCGGGCATCCTCCCCTTTATTTACTTTATCAACCGTAGCAACCACAAACCCTTTTTCTCGTTCGGTATTTAAAATCAAACACCCTTTATCAAGTTTTTTAATATCGATACCCTGCTCGCTTTCAATAGTAAAATTATCTTCGGTAGGATAAACTTTTAAAAAAGTATCGCGGTTTTCGGATTTAAATAATCCTACAGCGTCAACCGGTTCGTTATTAAAAGAGATATCTTTGAAATAGACGGTATAAAACTCTCCTCCTTTTATATTGGGGTGGGTAGATTTCTCGTAAAGATGTCGGGCTAAATTTACCGATTGTTCTAAAATTTGACCTGAATCATCAAAAATCTTGGAAACGTAATGATACACTTCATTTAATTGCAAATCCGAATCATGATAAAATTGAAAATACTCATCTGATTTAAATGGAGTTAAAAAATAGGTAGATAACAATGCTTTGATTTCATCATCTAATTTCAAAAGATCTTTTGATAATCGAATATTTTCGTCGTTGTACTTACTGCCTACCTTATGAACAACCAGTTGATCTACTACTGTTACCGAAAATCCTAACATATTTTTATGGTTTTAAATGGTAAAGATATGCTATTAACAACAAATATCCCCGGGCAACCACACCCAGGGATACTCTAAACTACAATCCAATAAATTGAATAATAATCTGATACAAAGATACTCAATTAATTTTTAAATGGCATAATTACCAGCAATGTATTTTAAAAAACCAATAGCATAAATCTCCAATGCTGCTTACATAATATTCAAAAAACTAAATCCATCCTTTATTAAGATAATAGCGAAAAACAACAAAACAAAACCTAAAATTTTTATTACAATAATATAAGAGCTGCCGGAAAAAAATTTTTTAGATTTATCAGATAGATATGCTACTACTGCTTTTGTTATAATAATGGTAACATAAAATCCTATAACAAATAGTATTGCAAACAAAACATTTTCATGATATGCTTTAATGGATAATGGAGCACCAACCAACATCCAAAATAAATAAGGATGCGGGCTAAAAAAATTAACCAAAACACCTTTTTTAAATCCATTTATCTTACCGTTTCTTTCTTTTATGTTGAAAGACTTTATTCGGATATTCTCATAGGCTAAATAAATCAGAAAAAGAGCACCCAGCCATGAGATCATTCCTAAAACAAAATCGGAATTAGAAATTTTATAAATGATAAAAACAGAAAATAATACAATGGGTAAGTCGGATACTAAAGGAACAAAAGCCATTTTTATTCCTTCCTTTCGATTATGTTTTAACGTTTCGGTAATAACCAATACCAAAAGAGGGCCGGGTGATATTCCAGCAACAAATCCGAGGGCTATTCCTGCCATTAAATATTCAATCATACTCCATTATTCTTATCCATATTACCAAAACACATACAGCCTTTTCCCATATTTTAAACTTTGGAAAAGTTATTAAAATTATTCCTCTAATAATTTAAATGTCTCTTTTGCCCGTACCCCTTTTCCTGTTTGATGAACTGTAACACACTCGTTATATAAATCGTGCTGGAAAAACATGGTATAATCATTCTCTACAGCTTCCTTTAAAAAAGCTTCTTTCTCTTTGAGCATATCCATGGGGTACACATCGTAAGCCATGTTCCATACCAAAGAAATATGCGCCGTTGAAGGGATTAGGTCAGCCATAAAAACGAACGTTTTATCAC
>CAZWPU010000364.1:0-1799 GCA_964635605.1 uncultured Bacteroidales bacterium
TTTTTGAGCGGGAGACGGAACTCGAATCCGCGACCCTTAGCTTGGAAGGCTAATGCTCTACCAACTGAGCTACTCCCGCAAAAGGAAGAGTGGGGAGAGCAGGATTCGAACCTACGAAGGCGTGCGCCAGCAGATTTACAGTCTGCCCCAGTTGGCCACTTTGGTATCTCCCCCAAAAAAATCCGATGAGCCGATGGACGGATTCGAACCCCCGACCTGCTGATTACAAATCAGCTGCTCTGACCAGCTGAGCTACATCGGCATGTATTGTTAAGAACAATTCGTTTAAAATGCGAATGCAAAAGTATTAAATTTATTGTAATAACAAACCTTTACATTAAAAAAATTAAGAAAAAAACCTTCTACAAACACTATGTATACTAATGTTTTTGAAAATGAGATGATTAATGATATATCCTTATTCATTTTCTAAATCTTCCATCTCCCGTTGTAATTGTGCCATTTTAATTGCAGTAATAGCAGCTTCAGTACCTTTATTACCATGCTTCCCTCCTGCCCTGTCTTTAGCCTGTTGCTGATTATTGGTTGTAAGTACACCAAAAATAAAAGGAATATTGTAATTCATATTCAGCTCGGTAATTCCGTGTGTCACACTCTGGCAAACATAGTCAAAGTGTTTGGTTTCTCCCTGAATTACACATCCCAGGCAAATAACAGCGTCTAAATCTGCATATTCGGCCATAAATTGGGCTCCTAAAGTTAATTCAACGCTACCGGGAACATATTTTCTCAAAATATTCTGTTCTTTAGCTCCGTGTTTTAATAGTGTTTCATAGGCTCCATTTAATAAAGCATTCGTAATCTCGCTATTCCACTCTGAAGTAACAATACCAAATTTCATGTTCTTAGCAGAAGGGACTGTTTTAATGTTGTAATCGGAAAGGTTTTTAAGATTTGTTGCCATAATGATTGGTTAATTAGTTTATTTATCAAAAATAAAAAAATCCTGATTACTCAGGATTTTTATATGATAAAATAGATAAATACTTTATTTACTGATTAAGGTTTCTACTCGAGCAATATATTTATCAATCTGTCTGCCTTCGGCAGATTCTGGAAAATCATTTTTAATGGTTTGATAAGCTTCTAAGGCTTTCTCATAATTTTGGTTTTGTTCATGTACAAACCCAACTTTCATTAAATAAATCGGAGTGGTAAATTCGTTCTCTGATTTATTAACTGCTTTTTCATAAAACTTCATTGCTTCAGTTGTATTATCAAGTTCCATATAAGCATCACCAATAGCCCCATAAGCAATAGGAGCAACCATCTCATCGTCCGATTCAAATGCTTTTAAATACTCAATCGCTAGTTCATACTGTCCAAGGTGTAAATAACTAATACCAATATAATAATTGGCCAGGTTAGCCGATTTTGTAATGCTATATTCATCAACAATATCTAAAAAACCAAGATAGTTTCCATCCCCATGTAAAGCTAAATTAAATGAGTCGCGGGCAAAATATTGTTCTGCCATCCACATTTGCGATTGTGCTTCTTTTTCTTTGGGTGATACAACAAATCGTTGATAACCCAAATATCCACCAACAATTACAATAATTGCTAATACAATAATAGTTAAGCTTTTTTGGTTTTGTTCGATATAATGCTCTGTTCTGCTTAACGCATTTTCTACTGATTCAAACTGATCTTGTTCTGATACCTTCTTTTTACTCATTTTGTTAAAATTAATTTTATGTGCCAAAATATCTGAACCGCAAATGTAATTCTTTTGGTGTATTTTTAAAATATTTTGTTTATAAAAATTGATATTTATT
>CAZWPU010000365.1:0-1799 GCA_964635605.1 uncultured Bacteroidales bacterium
AGTAAACAAAGCTTTAAGCGAAAATGATATTGTTTTATTAACGGGAGGTGTTTCGATGGGGGCCTTTGATTTTGTCCCTAAAGTTTTAGAAAAAGCCGGTGTTAAAATTGATTTTGATAAACTGGCCGTAAAACCGGGAAAACCTACCACTTTCGGAATGGCAGGTAAAAAGTTCTGCTTTGGGTTGCCCGGAAACCCAGTTTCTTCGTTTATTCAGTTTGAATTATTGGTAAAACCTTTAATCTACCATATGATGGGACAGGATTATCAACCACTTGATATTCGCCTGCCCATGGGAATTGACTATACAAGAAAAAGTACTAAACGTAAATCGTATTTTCCAATAATTATTAAAAAAGGAGAAATTTTTCCTGTCGATTATCATGGTTCAGCTCATATTCACGCCTTATCTTTGGCGCACGGAATAGCAGCCATTGATATTGGTGAGAAAGAGATTAAGAAAGGAGAAAGAATTCATGTACGACAGATTTAACCGTAAAATAAACTATCTGCGCATATCGGTTACCGATCGTTGTAACCTTAGGTGTGTATATTGTATGCCCGAAGAAGGAATAAAATTATTCGATCATAAAGATATTTTAACCTTTGATGAGATTGTTCAGGTAACCAAAACAGCAGTTCGTAAAGGTGTTGATAAAGTGCGTCTAACTGGAGGTGAGCCTTTGGTGCGGAAAGATATTGTTGATTTAGTTCGTATGATTGGTGAAATTGAGGGTATCAAAGACTATGGTATGACCACTAATGGGATATTGCTTGATCGATTTGCCAAAGACTTGGCTAAAGCTGGTTTGCAAAGAGTAAACATTAGTTTGGATACAATGAATGCTCAAAAATATAAACAAATAACTCGTATAGGAGATATTCAGAAAGTTTTTGATGGTATTAAGGCTGCCAGGGAAGCCGGATTAGAACCCATAAAGATTAATTGTGTGGTAAAGAATAATAGTAAGGAACCTGATGCTGTTGAGGTTGCTGAATTTTGCCGTAAAAATGATTTAAAGGTTCGTTTTATTAAAGAGATGGATTTAGAAACGGGCAGTTTCTCTATTGTTGAAGGCGGGTCTGGTGGCGATTGTGCCCATTGTAACCGTTTGCGTTTAACCTCCGATGGTAAAATAAAACCCTGTTTGTTCAGTGATTTGGGTTACAGCGTTCGTGAGTTAGGTGCTGATAAAGCCATTGACATGGCTTTGCAAAATAAACCCCAAAGTGGCCATTCAAATCATACCGGTAAGTTTTATAATATTGGAGGATAATACCTTTCAGCGCTTGCCTTCATGCCATACGGCATGTAAATCAGCAACGACTGGTAAACCGAATGGCAAGTTCAGTGCTTGCCTGCTGTCCCGATAACTATCGGGAGGCAGGTTCAAAATTTAATATAAATATATAACTTAAAGTCAGCAGAAATGGAAAAATTAAGCCACGTAGATGACAAAGGCAAAGCTAATATGGTTGATGTTGGCACAAAGCCCGATCAAGTGAGAATAGCTAAAGCCACCGGACATATTGCCATGCAACCCGAAACGCTTGAGCTAATTCGGGATAATGCCATGAAAAAAGGAGATGTGCTTACCATTGCAGAAATTGCAGGAATACAGGGTGGCAAAAAAACCAGCGACCTGATCCCTTTGTGTCATCCACTCCAAATTACCAAAATAGATGTTAAAGCTACCATCGATGATACAGGTGTCCGTATAAATTCCGAAGCACGATGTGTAGGAAAAACAGGCATTGAAATGGAAGCCCTTACCTCGGTTTCCATAGCTTTGCTTACC
>CAZWPU010000366.1:0-1790 GCA_964635605.1 uncultured Bacteroidales bacterium
AATTTAAAATGAAAAAAATTCTTATATTATTTTTACTATTACTAATCAACAATTTTATCCTTTTAAGTCAAAATCAAACAACCAACTACCAGATAAAAATTATTGATTCAAATACAAGAGAACCACTCCCATTTGCAACCATACTAATTAACGGAGACTCTCACCGGGGCGTTGTAACCAACCTAAACGGACAGGCAGAATTTAGCTTATCACCTACTGACGAATGTATTCAGATAAGCTATGTAGGTTATGAAACCAAAAAAATATATAAAAAAAGTATCCTACCTACCATTGCATTAAAACCTGTGGATGTAAAAATAAAAGAAGTCGTTATTTTTCCGGGAGAAAATCCGGCACATCGTATCATCAAAAAAGCGGTAGAAAATAAAAAAATAAACAATCCGGATTATATTAATGAATATAGCTGTAATGTATACAACAAAAACATTTATAATTACATATATGAAGATAAAACTAATAAAGATTCTTCCTATCAGGAAATGATTGAGCATACAGATACCAGTTATGCATTACTCATGGAATCGGCTACAGTAAGGTTTTATAAAGCTCCGGACAAAACGAAAGAGATTATAAAAAAAGTAAGAGTTTCCGGTTTTAAAGAGCCTTCATTAGCTCCTCTGTCTACCGATATACAACCTTTTCACTTTTACAATCCTTTAATAACGTTATTTGATATCACTTATCTAAATCCTATAAGCCCAGGAAGCCATAACAAATACTTTTTCTTACTTGAAGATACGCTATATCATGCCACAGATACGACCTTTATCATTTCTTTTAAACCAAAAAGGAACAGCAACTTCGAAGGAATGAAAGGATTTTTACATATAAACACAAACCGTTATGCCATAGAAAATGTTGTTGCCTCTCCGGCAGAAAAAAAACTTATGAAATTAAATATACAACAGAACTATCATTTTGTAAATAACCATTGGTTTCCAAATGAATTAAAATCGGAAGTAAGATGGAAAAACTTATACAATATGGGTTTGGGTATGATTATTAAATCTGAAAGTTATATCACAGACTTTAATACAAAAGTGCCCAAAGATTCGGTTAAATACAACGAAGAGATTCTGGTTTTTGATAAGATGGCTACCCGCAATGCTAAAGTAGAAATAAAAAAATACCGGTATACCGATTTAGACCAAAAAGCTAAAAACACATATACCTTTATGGATAGCTTAGGGCATAAATATAAGTTCGATTTTTGGCTAAGCTTCGCCGAAAAAATATCAGAATATAAACTTCCCGTAAAAAAATTTTATATCCCATTGGATAAGTTAATGACATTTAATGAGTTTGAAGGTTATCGGTTGGGATTAGGATTATATACGGACGATAAATTAATAAACTGGATGGAAGCAGGTGGCTGGGGTGCTTATGGATTCAGAGACAAGGAATGGAAATATGGAGGCGACGTAAAACTCTTCTTTGATAAAGACAAAGAACATATTTTAAGCGGTTCATACCAACATAATGCTGTTTTCCCCGGGAATGAGGATTTTGCACGTGAAAAAACCTATATTGAAGGATATTTTTTACAACAGGCAGATTATACAAACCAGATAAAGGCATCTTTTCAAACCAGGATAAGGTATTTGCAACTGAAGCTAAACTTTATGCATGATGAAAGATCGCCTCAATACAACTACTCATTTTTATTAGATAATAATCCGGTTAGCAACTACGAAGTTACCGAGTTGGGTGCTCAAATCCGTTTTTCTTTTAAAGAGAAATATATTTGGCAGCTAAAGCAAAAAATACGT
>CAZWPU010000367.1:0-1789 GCA_964635605.1 uncultured Bacteroidales bacterium
ATCTTGCAGAAACATACCCTATTTACTATGGTTGTACAAACCTTTCAGATTTTTTCCCGAAAGACTCATTCAGTGCAATAGATATTAAGGATTTCGAGTCAAGTATAAAAATAATAGACCAGGTAATTGCAGCAAATACTTACGAGCAAAAACAAGCCAGGCTTAAAGAATGTAAGTTGAAGGTTTTAAATGAGTATAATATGTTCGATTATGTAGCAAAAATATGCGATAGAATGAATCCATTGTTACCGAAGAAAAAAGTAACGATTAAACCTTGCAGATCTACAGACAGTTTGCATAATGTTTACAACTACATGTTCAGGTTTTCTTTATTTCAGTTTACACAAAAGATTAAAGAAGTTATAAAAGGAAAGTCAAACCTGTATCAACCATAAAATAGAAATAACGATCCAAAAATAAAAAATATCGGTTTTATGTTCCCGATTATTTTATTCAAACAATCCCTCATCGCGTATTAACATTAAAATGGCGTTATGAGTCACAATTATATATTTTTCGTTTTTAAATTCTATTTCCCATGCATTATTTTGTAAATAAAGGGCTAAATCACCAACGGTAGGTTGTAAAGGAACATATTTTACTTCATTACTCTTATCTTTCCAGGGTTCATCGGCTTCATGAATAGCTGGTATTGGATATCCAGGGCCAACTTTTAAAACATAGCCACTATGGATTTTTTCTTTTTCCTGAACCCCTGGTGGTAAATATAATCCCGATTTGGTTTTGCCCTGTGGTGTTTTTGGTTTGATTAAAACCCTGTCACCTACCATGATAAATTTTTCCAGTTCATGATCGTCTATTGATAGTGCCATAATTTATTTTTTTATACAAAATTAAAAAATAAATTAACACTGTTGTCCGATAAAAATATTGAATTCATTCTGAAACACTGATTTTATTTACCATTTATCAATTTCCTATTTAAGAGGCTTTGCTTCGGCCCCACATACTTTCTTGTCTTGAAACAAGAAAGTATGCAAAGAAATTCAAGGCTACGCCCGCCTCACTCGAAAAACTACGCGATGTGAGCTAAAAAATCTAAACTTGCACTTCCTTTCGGTCAGTGCTTCGAACAGCAGATTTTTTTTAACGCTCACTGTGCTTGTTTTTCGGCTCGCCGGACAATGCCAATCCAAAAACGAATCGTCAAACAAAAAAATAAACAGCTATCTGGAAAAAATCTTAAACCCGGAGGAATTACATGTTTATAAAACGAACAATGATGAAATAGTAGCGACTCCAGGGGAGTCGAACATTCGGGTAAGCATAGCAAGTGAAAAAAACACAATGCTTAAGCATGATGATCAGGTTTGTCCCAACCCGCGTCAAGCAACAAAAACATGCCGCGGAATATTGAAATCATAATACACCCCGGATATGAAGCCTTGATTTTATTTATTTTTTATCGGACAATAGTGATAAATTAATAGTTATCCGAAAGAATATCATTTTCCAAAAGTTAAAATTCTAATAAAAATTCACTTCCCTGACCTGGTTCTGAGTTAACGTTTATTGAGCCTTTATGCATTCGCATGATTTGACGCGATAAGCTTAGTCCTATTCCCGAACCTTCTTTTTTGGTTGTATAAAAAGGGATGAATATTTTATCCAGCTCTTCAGTGTCAATTCCTTTTCCATTATCACGAATGATAATTTGATAATGATTTGTTTTATTAGAAATAATTTTGATATTTATCTCCGGCTGTTGCTGACCTTTAACGGCCTCAATTGCATTTATTAACAGGTTTATTATTACTTGTTCAATCTG
>CAZWPU010000368.1:0-1788 GCA_964635605.1 uncultured Bacteroidales bacterium
CGTCAATCATTCGCATAAACAAATGTTGTAAGTGTTCCTGCTGCTCTTTGTTACAAAGCTCTTTAAGGTCTATAAAATGATGATAAGTATTTCGTTTTAACTCATAATGTAATGTACCTATTTCACGTGCAATTTGATCTAATTTTTTGTTATCAGGGCTTTCTTTCGAAATTTCTTCTACCATTTCTAATCTTTTATAATGTAATGTTCTCACAATTTCTCTTGATTGTTGCCTGTTTTTTTCATTGATCTCCCGAAAATGGATATACTGATCTTTTGACAGCTGTAGCTCGTTCCTAAAAAAACGATACATCCCTTGTTCATCAACCTTTTGTCTAAATTGAACGTAGTCATTTTCAGGCGGTTGCGATATAGTCCTGTTTCGATAAATAATTGTCGATAACGCAGCGATATTTACCACCACAAGAAATATTATCAAGCCTGTTATTAAGTGCTTTTTAGTTTGTGTATTCATTGTTCAAAAATTTTGTTCTAAAATTACTCGTTTCCTTCATTTTTTTCTGAAATCAATACATTTTCAATCGATTCAATCTGAAAATCGTTTAGATATTGATATTCGACAAATGCTTCGATATAATCTTCTTCCACTACTTCATTTTTAGCTAACGTGCTTTCGTAGCTGCCTGTATCTGATCCTATGAGTATTCCGATATATACTGCTAAAACAAGCGACGCCATATAAATAGAAGGTTGTAAAATCTTTCTGGCTAAACCGTTACTCCACACCGATTCGGCTATTTCCTTTTTATTTTCCATTCGTTGTTTTAACCGGGTATAATAAAAAGGCTGCTCAGGAATTGTATCTTTATCGTTAAAATGATTTAGTGTTTGAACCATCTTCGTATAAATTGCCGAACATTCCGGGCAATTTATTAAGTGTTTGTCTATTTCTTCCTTCAACTGAGGAGATAACTCTCCTAAATGATAACGATAAAGGATTTTATGGATTTTATTGCATTTCATGTTTGCATTTTTATTGTTTGACACTTAAAGTAACCAGTTTATTACAGGTTTATTAATGATTTTTATAATAATTAATAATGATTTTTTGAAGTTTATTTTTCCCTCGGTTAATTAATACCCCAACTTCTGATACACTTATATTCATTATTTCAGCAATCTCTTTATACGATAATTCATCGAAATGACTTAATGCAATAGCTGCGTTTTGCTTTTCAGGTAATTTCTTTAGCGCATCATGCAATAACTTTTTACTTTCATCTATTTCCATATCTTCACCTGGCTGCAAAGTATCATCTACAGGATCAATCTGTACTTTTTCATCCCCAAAAATTAGGTCCAGGCTACTAAACCATTTACTTCTTTTTTTAGAACGTAAAAAATTAAGTGATTTATTAACGGCAATCCTGTATAACCAGGTTGATATTTTTGAATCGCCTCTGAACTGATCGATCGACTCATAAATTTTTATAAATACCTCCTGTGATATATCCATCGAATCATCAAAATTATGCAAAATATTATTGCATATATTTAATACCATTTGATGATACTTTTCAACAAAATGCTTAAATGCATTTTCATCTCCTGCTGCAATCTTTTCTATTAATATTTTATCATCCATTAATTGTAATCACCAAATCAGATTTAATAATTAAGACACACAAAAAATAATTTTATTACAATTTAAAGGTAAAATGTTTTTTTAACTATTTATACTTTCCTAATTTAATAGTTAATATTAATTATGAATGTTAATATACATTATTGTCCGATAAAAAATAAATAAAATCAAGGCTTCATATC
>CAZWPU010000369.1:0-1780 GCA_964635605.1 uncultured Bacteroidales bacterium
TTCTTTGTTTTAATACAAAACAAAAAACCGTATCTTAAGGATTATATATTTTAATTGTTTTTCAATGAGTACATTTGAGTATGGAAAAAATCAATATACCCGAAAAGCTGGATTTATTTGATGATTACTGGAATCCGCGTATTGTAGCTGAGCTGAATGGGCAGTATGTTAAGCTGGCTAAATTTAAGGGAACCTTTGTATGGCATACGCATGATAACGAAGATGAAATGTTTTATGTTATTAGGGGTGAGTTAACTATTAAATTCCGTGATAAAACAGTTCATCTTAAAGAAAAAGAGTTTATGGTGGTACCCCGTGGGGTAGAACACCGGCCATCAGCTCAAAAAGAAGCCCATGTGTTGCTTTTCGAACCTGGGAATACCTTAAATACCGGAAATACCAATAATGAGCTTACCCGGAATAATTTGGAAAAAATATGATAGCTGATATTGAAAACCCGGCTTCCCGCAGTTGTTGGCTCGGTCGGAAAAGCTAAACGAATTTCCTGGTTAACGCAGAAGCATTTTTACATGTTCTTTTTGATTCTTTCCAGGTACATACCCCGAATCATTTTAAACCGTTCGTATCCCGGCTGGCAATCATAAACCCGGATAACATCCACAATCCCTTTTTTACGGTAAAATATCCCCTGAGCGGCATCAAAATTGTTATTGCTTAAGTTGTTTTTAATATCATGTGTAAGTTGCTTAAACGCTTCCCACGAAAAATTTACCGGAACTTCTAAATAAGATTTAACTTCTTCTAAATCGGAATAGATACCTTCCTCCATCTCCTGAACATAAAAATTCTTATGGATAACAATGATTCCCTTTTCATCCATTGCCTTCTTTTTAAGAAATTTTACCTGGTAATCCTGTAAAAGTGCCTGTAACTCGGGGATAAAGTGAAAGCTTTTAAGGTATTTAATACGGATGCATGCATAGGTTTTTCTTTTCAGATAGATATTCCCATAAGACATATCAAAGTCATGCGTAAATTTCTTTTTTACTTTCGCGGTAATACGTGCAATTTTTTCCAGCGAATAGGTTTTATCAACGATTAAAAACAGGGAGCGGGGACAGGGTTTTTCCGGCAGGTTTTCACCATAATATCCCGGGTATGAATATAAACTTTCGAGGACGAGCGTTTCGGGAACAATATTGTTTTCAACCGTTGTAAGGTTGGCCTCCTTTTTGATATATCCCATTGTTTCAATATGGATTGGGTTGTTACTCATGGTAAATAATGGGTTTTCAGGTTTATGTCAATTTATAAAATAAATGAATGGAAGTCAAATAATTAAATCGTTATTTACGCAACAGTAATTATTCTTGCATACGAATAAAGCCTTTTGAAATGAATAAAGGCTGTGTTTGCGCTGTTAATTTTTGTATTTTTATCGTAGAAAAATAAAATTATATGATGCATTGGGATCAACTACTTTCTGCTAAAAGGTTTGGGCTTGAGGATCGGGAATTTAAAAATACAGATGAGATTCGTTCGCAATTTCAGCGCGATTACGACCGTATTATTTTTTCCTCACCTTTCAGGCGTTTACAAAATAAAACTCAGGTTTTTCCTTTACCCGGAAGTGTGTTTGTCCATAACCGGCTTACTCACAGCCTGGAAGTTGCCAGCGTAGGGCGATCGCTGGCTAATAAAGTGGCACAGGAGCTGAAAAAACGGGAGGATATTCAGAACAAAGAAATTTTAAACGAGCTGGGCTCTATTGTTTCAGCGGCATGCCTGGCGCACGATATGGGAAATCCTCCTTTTGGGC
>CAZWPU010000370.1:0-1777 GCA_964635605.1 uncultured Bacteroidales bacterium
TATCATAAAAAAGCGAAGGTAATAATAAATTTTTTTCATTCAGCTTTTTCATGGTTACTTTAAAAATAGTTAATTGTAAAATGCTTCTAAAAATAAATAGTATAAGTATATAAAGATACAATTCTGTAAATAAAGTTAATGATAAAATAAATAAAATGTAATATAAAATACGGCTACTTTGTTCGAAGAATAATCTCCATTTGGCTCCAAACCTGTACAGCTTACCGGTTGTAGTGTGTCGTTTTTTTTGTTTAAACCAATCGGAAAATCGAGTTTCGGGCTCGGATACTGTTTTTGCTTCGGATGATATTTCTACGGCTGTATTCTTTTTATTAGCTACCTGATTTACAAAAAGGTCATCATCCCCCGATTCAAGGTGGTGGTACTTTGCAAAGCCTTTGTTTTTAAAAAATAAACTCTTTTTGTAGGCGAGGTTGCGTCCAACGCCCATATAGGGTTTTCCAGCGATAGCATAAGTAAAATATTGAATAGCTATGAATAAAGTATCGAATCGAATCAGATTATTTAAAATACTTTTTCTTGTTTTATAACCACCGTAGCCCAATACTAATGATTTTTGCCCGGAAAATTTAGATTGCATTCTTTCAATCCACTTATTGCTTTCGGGTTTGCAATCTGCATCGGTTAAAAGTAACGTTTCATTTTGGGCTGCTTTTATGCCTACGGTTAAGGCAAGCTTCTTATTGTGTATAAATTTATCGTCTTTTTTTATTGTGGTTACTTTCAGGTGTTTATATGTTTTCTGAAATCGTTCAAGAACAAACTCTGATTCATCTTCGGAACAATCATTTACAACAATAACTTCAAAATCGGGGTAATCCTGATTTAGTACTGCAGGTAAATTTTCTTCAAGATTTTTTTCTTCATTTCGTGCACAAATAATAACAGATACAGGGTCTTTTTGCGAAGCTACGTGCTTATGGTTTTTGTAAAAAACAATACGCAAAAAATAAAAAAGGTAAAAGTAAATTTGTATTAAAAAAGTTATTCCAAATATCAATAACACAAAATAAATAGGGTGTTCCAGTAAGAAATATAATTCAGCCACAGTTTTAAGATTAAATTTACAAAAGTTAAAGAGCAATTTTATTAAAGTTTTTCTTGTTAAACAAGATTTGTAATCTTAAGAAATGAATAATTTATTCACAATTGGTTATCTTTGAGCCGAAAATTGAAGATATGAAATTTGAAGTTAATGCATTTGATGGAAAAAGTGAAGCAAGAGCTGGCGTTATTGAAACTGACCACGGACAAATAAAAACGCCTATTTTTATGCCCGTTGGAACTGTAGGAAGTGTTAAGGGTGTAAATCAACGTGATTTAATAAATGATGTGAAGGCTCAAATTATTTTAGGTAATACCTATCATCTTTTCTTACGACCAGGAATTGAAACACTTGAGTTAGCCGGTGGGTTACATAAATTTATTAGCTGGGATAAACCCATTTTAACCGATAGTGGAGGATATCAGGTTTTTTCTTTGGCAGAAAATCGAAAACTAAGAGAGGATGGAGCTCATTTTAGTTCACATATTGATGGTTCAAAACACATTTTTACACCCGAAAATGTAGTTGATATACAGCGAGTAATTGGGGCAGATATTGTTATGGCATTTGACGAATGTACTCCTTTTCCGTGCGATTATAGCTATGCAAAAAAATCAATGCAGTTAACCCATCGTTGGTTAGAGCGAGGAATAAAGCGGTTTGATGAAACCGAACCTCTGTATGGACACAAACAAACCTATTTCCCTATAG
>CAZWPU010000371.1:0-1773 GCA_964635605.1 uncultured Bacteroidales bacterium
CCGGGCTTATTTTTCACCGTAATTTCACCTTTATGGAGCGATACGGCATTTTTTACAATCGCTAGCCCTAATCCTGTTCCGCCTAATTTTCTCGAACGTCCGGAATCGATTCGATAGAATCTTTCAAAAATTCGTGATAAATGTTCATCGGGTATACCAACACCATTATCTGAAAAAGAAAAATAATAATAATTTTTGTCCTGATTGTATACTTTAACTTCTATGGTTGAGTTTCTTCCCGCATAATTCAATGAATTCCCCATCAGGTTTCTAAAAATTGAAAGTAATAATGATTCGTTCCCATAAATCGTTACTTTCGGGTCAACATCAATTTCTACAGCCATCTCTTTTTCTTTAAGTAAGCTCTGATGTTCATCCATCATTTCGTTGAGTAATTCACTTATATTTATATAATTAAATGCAAAGTAATCACCGGCTTCTTCAATTTTATTTAATATGGCGATATCATTAATTAAATCGGCTAAACGGGTAACCTGTGCATTTGCTCTTTTAATGAAATGTTTTTGTGTTTCTGTTTCGATATCCGGATCAGAAATAATCGTCTCAAGGAAACCCTGTATTGATGTTATTGGCGTTTTTAGTTCGTGTGCAATATTAGATGTCATTTGTTGTTTTATGCGCTTGTTTTTTTCCAGTTTTGTTATATCGGTAATGATGATTTCAAAGCTTTTATCATGGAAAATGATACATTGAACTTTAAAATATTTTCCGCTTTTATTGATTAAATGTTCCATCCAAGGCAAATTGCCTTGTTTTGGATTTTCATCTTTATCGATGTGTTTATGGATAAATTCAGCCACAGGACGATATTCTTCGATAGTAAAAATATCTTCGGCGGTTATGATTAATTGGTTAGAAATTAAATTTAAATATTTAATGAAGTGGCTGTTGGTTAATGTTTTTTTCTTTTGATTAGAAAAAAACGCTACACCTTCGTTTAAAACATATAAGTGATTAAATAACTTTTCTCTTTCCAGAGCTAATGAATTTTTTGTACTTACCAGCTGTTTATATATATTAAAAATTTCATGACTAATAATTCCTAATTCATCATCCGGGAATTGGTAATTTTCTTCTAACAAAGGTTTATCTTTCCTTACCCGGATAACAAAGTCTTTTAATCGGGTAATTGACTCGCCCAATTTCCGGGTTAAGATATTAATAATAAACCATGTAATTAAAAATATCAAGGCGATAAATAGAAGAAAAAGATGTTCGGCTTGTAAAAAGGTTTTGATTTTGATATTGTATATTGCCGCTGTACGTATGAAATAATCATGGTAAAAATGACTGTAGTAATAATACTCCTGTCCTGTAGTGGTTGATTTGCGAATACTTGTTCCGAAACGATTATTAAGTGAGCCTTGAATTTCCGGCCGTTCAATATGGTTTTCCATTTTCCCTTCATCATCTACAAAGTTATCATAAAACACTTTTCCGTTTTTATCAATAATGGTAATGCGTAAATCGGGCTGAGGTGTTATTTTAAGCAACGAATCTATTTTTTGTAATTGTGAGGAATACAGATTGTTGCTTTCTATATATTTATGCATAATTTCTGTAATCATCTCCAGATTACTATTGAGCTGATCAACCTTATATTTTTTTTCTCTTAAGTATTGAAAGACTAAAATAATAATTGTGAAGCTTAAGAATACAGAGAAAAAGTAGATGAATAAGCGTCTTTGGAATGAAAACCTTCTAAACATAAGTGAACGGTATAATTTGTGGAGGTAAAATTAATAAAATAAT
>CAZWPU010000372.1:0-1760 GCA_964635605.1 uncultured Bacteroidales bacterium
ATTGATATCATAAGCTCTTTCAATGCCTAAGTTTTTAAATTTATAGTCCTTTTCTTGAGCATGTTTTTTTACTAATGGTAAAATATGCTTTTTGTTTTTGAACAGGGCTTTTTGGAAATTCAATATTTTTTCCCGGCAGGCTTCGGTTCCTACCGTTATAAGGTGTTGGCCAATTCTGGGGTCTTCTCGTTCAAAATTCAGTGGAGCAACATAGGGAACACTCACATCAACATCTTTAGGGTAGAATCGTCGATGAAAAATGGTCGTTTGCCCGCCTTTACTTATACCAGTCGAAATCCATTTCCCTTTATAAATATTTTTAAGCGATTGAATAATTTTATGTTGATCAGCTGCTGCCTGTTTGACATTTAATAAATCCCAGGGTAAGCTATCCGGCTGAGATTCCCCATAAAACCGGTGTTCAATGGTTATTTGGTTTGCATTGAGCAATTGACTGAGCTCACCTGCTTTTGTTGAGTATAAATCATAACCTTCTAAAATAACCACTGTAGGCCGGTCGTAACCAACATGGTTAACGATTACCCGTTGTTTAAAACTTCCTTTATTAGGATTATTGTGATCTAACGGTTGGGTAAACCGTACATCATACGTTTCAGTGTATATTGAATCGGATTCAATTACAGACACCTCTGTTCCTTCAATGTTTGATAATTTTGTTTGTAAATCCTCTGATTTATAACAGGATATAAGACAAACAATTAAAAGAAATATTAAAATCGACAGACTAAATTTTTTTTTCTTCATTTTCATACTGTTTTAAAATTATCTAAAGATAAAACCATTTTTTAAAGTATCCTCAGGATCGAAATAAAAAGTGCTTTGACCTGTAATTAAACCGAGGGATTCACCTCCTGTATGCAAATCAATGGTTTTTATTTGCAACCAGTCATCAGGAGGTGTCCATTTGGTTTATTCATTTTTTACATTTGATATAGATTATTTGAATGCTTTTGCCCGTTCAGCCTCAACATCTTCAATGGTTTTGGCCAGCGGTTTTCCTAAAATTTTATGACCTGATTCGGTGATCAGTATATCCTCTTCGTTTCTTGTTCCGCTAAAATCTTTATATTTTTCTACTTTATCATAATTAATAAATTTGGTAAATTTATTTTGTGATTTCCAAAGGTCAATCAGCTCAGGAATAAAATAAATTCCAGGTTCAATAGTTAATACATATCCCGGTTTTAATTCACGTCCCAATCGCAGAGATTTAAGTCCAAATAAACTACTTTTAGGTTCACCGGCATAGCCAACATATTGTTCACCCAGATTTTCCATATCATGAACATCCAGTCCCATTAAATGCCCTGTTCCACAAGGGAAAAACAGTGCATGGGCTCCGGCTTGTACTGCTTCTTCGGTATTTCCTTTGGTAAAGCCTAGTTCTTTTAGTCCATCAAATATTTTACGTGCAGCGGTAAAGTGGATTTCTTTATAATTAACACCCGGTTTTAATGCATCAATGGCAGCATTGTGGGCATTTAAAGCAATTTGGTAAATTTCTATCTGTCGCTCGGTAAATTTTTGCGAAACAGGGAATGTACTTGACATATCGCCGGCATAATGTAATTTATTTTCTGCTCCGGCATCCAGTAAAAACAGGTCGCCCTCTTTAATGGTGTTCCCATGATAGTGGTTGTGTAGGGTTTGCCCGTTAATGGTAGCAATAATAGGGAAGGAGATGTCTCCTCCGGCAGCCAGGGCCACTTCGTGTACCTTAGCCGCTACCTGTGCTTCGG
>CAZWPU010000373.1:0-1754 GCA_964635605.1 uncultured Bacteroidales bacterium
CCATGCTGGAAAGATAGAAAAATATTTTTTATCAACCATAATTATCAATTGATCCGTTTATTTTGGACTGGTTGGGTGTTAAAGTAAAGGCAATAAAAAAAGTAAAGGCAAAATGAATGATTGCCTTTACTTTAAAATTTTATATAAGAGAAAATATTATTTTCTGGAATTATACTCGTCAGAAACGGTAAGTTTCTTTCTTCCTTTGGTTCGTCTTGAAGCTAATACTTTTCGTCCATTAGCAGAAGCCATTCGATTTCTGAATCCATGCTTATTCTTTCTCTTCCTGTTCGATGGTTGAAATGTTCTTTTCATCTCAAAATATTTTAATAATGGTTTTAATTTTTCTTTTAGAATTGCAAAAGTAATGTTTTTTTCTTTCCTGCAAAAAGAAATTTAAAATTTAATTGGAAGGTATACAATTTTTTTTGTTTCAAAAAATGGTTCATCAAAATACTGATGGATGTTAAAGACTTTTACTGCCGCTTTAAATTTTCTAATTTCGTTGGTTAAATCGCCACCTTTTAAATAAATAATTCCATTGGGTAATTCATTTTTTAAATTTTCGTTTATTTTTTCCCTTACCCAATTGTAAAATACCGGTAATGATGTTACTGCTCGGCTGACAACAAAATCATATTTTGATTTTAGTTTTTCTGCCCGAATTTGTTCTGCATGGCAATTTTTCAATTCGATGGAATTGGCAATTTCATTTACTACATAAATTTTTTTGGCAATTGAATCTACCAGATGGAAATGGCAATTTGGGAAAAGTATTGCAAGTGGAATACCTGGGAAACCTCCACCTGTGCCAACATCTAATATTTGGGTATTCGGTACAAAATCTATGATTTTAGCAATTGCCAATGAATGTAAAATGTGTTTTTCATACAGATAATTAATATCTTTTCTTGAAATCACATTTATCTTACGGTTCCAATGTATATAAAGATTTTGCAGTAATTCAAGCTGTTTATATTGATTTTCGCTTAAAGCAGGAAAATACTTTTGGATAATTTCCATGCGAATTAATTATTTAATATTAGGATTGCTGTTTTTAAGAATATTATAAAGTAATTCACGAGCTCTAAATAACTGTGCTTTAACAGTTCCAATAGGTAGTCCTAGTTCATTGGCAATTTCATCGTACGAATACTCTTTAAAATATCTTAACTCAACAAGTGTTCTATAGCGTGGTTTTAGTTTGCTTACAACATTACGCGTTAATGCCATCCGTTGGCTTTTTATCATATCTTCCTCGGGATCAGGGGAGTTGGATTGCAATGGGGCCGTTATATTTTCTTGTTCATCGGAAGAATGGTCGAGAGAAATTAAGTTGGCTTTTTTCTTTCGAATAAAATCAATACAGTTATTGGTTGCAATTTTAAAAAGCCATGTTGAAAAAGCATAATTTGGGGTATATTGTGCTAAGTTTTTAAATGCTTTGCCAAAAGCTTCAATGGTAAGATCTTCAGCATCACTTTTGTTATTTGCCATTTTTAAAAGCATGTAATAAATAGCATCTTTATATCTGCCTAATAATTCGGCATAAGCTTTTTCATCACCATTTACAGCAAGCCTTACCAGCTTGTAATCATGTTTTGCTTTTTCGGATAGATTCGGATTTATCTCCATTTATTGTTCTTTGTTGTAAAAAAATTAGAAATTACAAAAGCTATACCGAACCAAGGTAAAACTATATCATAAAAAAGCGAAGGTAATAATAAATTTTTTTCATTCAGCTTTTTCATGGT
>CAZWPU010000374.1:0-1745 GCA_964635605.1 uncultured Bacteroidales bacterium
TGATGGAAATGCAACACGAAGATATCCTTAAAACACTTAAAGAAGGAAAGTTAAGCGATGAAGCAACCAAGGCTATTGAGTCTGTAGCCGCAGAAGTGGCTTCAAAATATATAAATAGTAAATAACATTTACGAATGAGTAGTTTAAAAGATATTCGTACACGTATTTCATCGGTAAAATCTACCCGCCAAATTACCAGTGCCATGAAGATGGTTTCGGCTGCTAAATTAAAAAAAGCACAGGATTCCGTTATCAACTTAAGGCCATATGCACACAAATTAAATGAAATTCTAAATAATATCACCAAATCAGTTAATATTATCGAAGATAATATTTATGCCCGTTCCGGATATCCTGAACGAATTCTTTTTGTGGTTATTTCATCTAATAAAGGTTTATGTGGAGCTTTTAATATGAATGTTATCAAAGAAACCATTCGTTTAATTGATGAAGATTATTATGGTGAAAACGAAAAGGGTAATGTAGATGTTTTAACCATAGGAAAAGCCGCAACCGACTATTTCAGTAAAAAAGGATATAAGATTATTGGTTATGATAATGAACTTTTAGATCAGCTTAGTTTCGACAAAACTGCACCATTAATCAAAAAAATTATCGATTTATTTGTGACTAAAGATTATGATCGTGTGATGCTTATATATAACCGGTTTAAGAATGCAGCGGTACAAATTTTAACAAGCCAACAGTTTTTGCCGGTTGAAATCAATTATTGTGACGAAGAAGAGGAATCTTTCGTGAATTTTGACTACATCATGGAACCTGACCAGGAATACATTATTAAAAACTTAATTCCCAGATCGTTAAAGCTAAATTTTTACGAAGCATTGTTAGAGTCGTTAGCTGCTGAACACGGAGCCCGCATGACAGCCATGCACAAAGCTACCGATAATGCTTCCTCATTAATTAAAGAACTACAGTTAACCTACAACAAAGCCCGACAGGCCTCTATTACCAACGAGATTTCCGAAATTGTCGGAGGTGCCGAGGCCTTGAGTCAGTAGTTTCTCAGGTTTTATAATTTTCATCTGTTTCTTAAATTAAGGAGTAAAAATTTTTTTGTACAAATACATTTTTATCTTCGCTAAATATTGATGATAGTAAAGTGATGAGTGCATATATCTACGGTTTAATAAGACAGGGAGAGCATCAGCAGCTTGATTTTAAACACTCTATTACCGACTCGAAAAAAATTGCCCGTTCGTTGGCAGCATTTGCCAATACCGATGGAGGTAAATTGTTGGTTGGTGTACGGGACAATGGCTCTATTGCAGGCGTTAAAAGTGACGAGGAGTTTTATATGGTACAGGCTGCTGCCGATTTGTATTGTAAGCCCGAAGTGACATTTGAAACGAAAGTGTGGAAAATTGAAGGGAAAACGCTTCTTGAAATTACTATCCCTAAGATATCGTTGGATGAATTGATTACTGCACCAAATAAAGACGGAAAATATCGTGTTTATATCAGGGTAAACGACCAGAACTTTATCGTTAATAATATATACCTTAAAGCATGGAATAAAAAAAAGTTTGGTAAAGGGGTATTGGTACGCTATGCTGAACCCGAAAAAATATTGTTTGATTATTTAGAAAATAACCAAAGAATTACATTCTCCAAGTTTATGCGTATTGCTCAATTATCTAAATATAAAGCCGAAAAGATACTTATCAATCTGATTGTGCTGGAAATTATTGAGATCGTTTTTACCGAAAACCAGGTTTTTTATC
>CAZWPU010000375.1:0-1744 GCA_964635605.1 uncultured Bacteroidales bacterium
AAGTTTATTGAATTCGTTTAAGATTCATTTTTAGTTTGATATTATGATGTTCCAGCTGTATGTTTAAAGGTAAATTATTGTTGTAATCATACAAAACTACGGATATTTTTTTTGCATTTCGCTTCCATTGTTCAATCTTTTCAATATGGTTGTTGTCTGTATTCAGAAAGTAATAATAATTTATCTTTCCCGATTGAAGAATCCATCCTTTGTATTTTTGTTTATCCTTTTGGAATGTATATATCTGCTCAAATTTGTTTTGCATCAGCAACAGCTTAAAATCATCTTCAAACGTTGATATTATTGATTTTTTGTTTAGGTATTCAATACAATAAACCACTTCAAAATTTCCTTCTTTAAGGGCAAAATCAAAAATTTTTAATCCAAACTGAGTGGTTAAGGCTATTCGGTAGTTTTGTTTCTCTGTTTTTTTTATAATCAGCAGCCCGCTGATGTTTCGCTGGTAAAAATCGATAGA
Source organism: uncultured Bacteroidales bacterium (assembly GCA_964635605.1). Lineage (GTDB taxonomy): Bacteria > Bacteroidota > Bacteroidia > Bacteroidales > UBA12077 > UBA12077. Next base: position 479 of record CAZWPU010000375.1, read on the forward strand.
TGTTTTGTATATCAGTGTTTTTTCTGATTGTGGCAGCGAATAAGGTATTTCAGTTATATTTTTAGCAGAGAATTCTGTTTTGGTTAGGTTTTTATAAGGATTTGAGCAACCAAAAAGAAGAAAAATAATAAAAAGAGGAACTCCTGTTTTTAATTTATTTATGGATGTTGAATTTATCATTGTCAATGGTTGTATTCAGCTTTCTATCAATAAAAGTAATGCTTGTATAATCATTCGAACTTTCCGTCATTTTTATGCTAACTACCGATAAATCCGATTTATCGATAAAAATATGAATGGATTGCAACATGCTTTTCATTTCCTGCATTTTGGGTATCAGCTTTAGCAAATATTGTTGGTTATTTTCAAAATATTCAACAGTAAATCGTTCGCTGTCATTAAAAATATTTCCTTGGATGGTACCGGTCATAATGTTGTTGATTTCGCTAAACATTTTGTTCGATTCGGTATCGAAGCTGCTTATGTTCTCCTCATCTTTAATAAAAATATTTTTATCAGTAAAAATGATGAGGTATTCGAAAGGCTCTGTGTATTTCCACCTTAAAAAACCAGGATTTTTAAAATAAAATTCTCCCTTTGAGATGATGTTTTCGGTTAAAAAGCTAAGGTGTTTTTCCTGAATGAACTGGCTTTTTATAGTGGATATTTCTTCGGTTAACTGTTCTAAATTTGCTTTTGTTTTTTCTATATCAAAAACTTTAGAAAAATTTTCTTCCTGTGCTTTTATTACGCCCAGGAAAAGGAAAAAGCTAAACAGAGTAATTATTATTTTATTCATAGGGATCAATATTTAGTAACTTATCTAAACGAACGATTTGAAAGGAATTATCTTTTGCGAAGGTAATAAACGATTCTAAAATTTGTGTTATTTCTTTTCGGTTATCGTGCAGCAGAATAATATCGCCGGGTGATATTTTTTGGGTTAACTTTCTGATTACTTTTTCCGGTTTTTTTATGGTATCAAGAGAACGTATACTCCAACCAATGGTATGGTAATTTAAATCCGCAATCGCTTTTTTTAACGGAGGGTTGGTCACTCCATAAGGCGGTCTGAAGAGCTTCACCTTTTTTCCTGTTTGTTGGTATATAAGTTCTGCATTTTTCACGATATCCTTTTTCATTTTTTTTGACGGAAAAAAATCAAACCATTTATGGTGCGACCAGGTGTGATTTCCTATGATATGTCCGTTACGATTAATTTCTTTAAGGATATCTTTATTATTATCAATATTTGTTCCAACACAA
>CAZWPU010000376.1:0-1734 GCA_964635605.1 uncultured Bacteroidales bacterium
TTTATTTTTCCTCCCTGTAAAATTCAATAAACTTTTCATTATCCATTAAAAACATTGATGGAATTTGAACCACCGTCCCAAACTGCTCAATGATTAATTTCCGTTTTGCCAGCAATTGATTTCCATCTACTACGTGAATAAATGCCTGATCGGGAATGCGGTAAAAAAGTTTATTTTTATAAGTAGTCCCCTCACGATTAATTTGGTCAGCGAACAAAAAATCAAGATTATGGGTATGGTTTAACTTTCTCAGCTCAACAATAATAGGCCGTCCTCTTAGATCATTTGGCGGAAGTACCCCTCTTTCATCCGAATAACGAAATAAAATATGAGGCTGATTTAAATCTTCTGCCTGAGGTGAATATTCAAAAGTTGCCTTGTATGTGCTAGTAAACTTTTTCCCTATAAACAACGACAAATATTCACTCTCCAGATTATTCAATTCATTGATAGCTACTTGAAGTGATTTCCCTTCGGGATAAAAATCAGCCATTCCGGTTAATAATTCAAACCGCTTTTCGCGGATCATAAAAATAAAATTAGCAGCCTCTTCGGCTTTATCTTCAAAAGTTTTGGTAACCGACTGGGTTTTTACTACCGGTACCTTTGCAAAAAGTGAATCGCGTTGCACCCGTTTATAATAGGTTACTTTTTCTTCGCCAATATACTTTTTTACGCTTAAATCAGTAAAAACAACTTCTTTACCGGGATCATTATAACCATAAAAATCGTTACTAAATTCTTGTTTAGAACGTATATTAACAGGCAAAATACTGCCGTTTTCAATCAGCTTTTGCATATTTACTGTCATTTTACCTTCCGGTTCCATGATATAAAATTGCTCAGGATCTATTTCATTATAAGAATCAATAGTAATATTTGAAATCTGCCAGTCTGAATATTCCTCTTCAAGGACATCATCCATACCCAGATATTTTTGGGCATATTCATAATAAGGTCCGGGAATTATATCGGTACGCAAAGCCTCGACTGTAAAACGCAGGGTGGTTTTAGGCAGGGCGTATATAATACCATTTTCGGGGTAATTTGTCAAATGTTCAATTTTTGAAACTTTGGTTTCTGATGTTGTTTTGCAGGAAAAAAATGCTAATGCAAAAACAGTTGATAAGATATATATTCGGTTCATTCTTTTAAATTTTTTAATTTCAAATATGCACTTCCAAGATTCTCAATAATATCGGAAGCAATTAATGCCTCCTGCCCCATTTTTTCAAAAGCAATATCACCAGATAATCCATGCAAATATACACCAATTTTTGCTGCATGGGCAGGATCATATCCTTGCCCTACTAACGAAAGGATTATTCCGGTTAGTACGTCGCCGCTACCGGCAGTTGCCATTCCGGGATTTCCTGTACTATTAAAATAACAGGTCCCGTCAGGCATTGCAATTGAAGTGTACGCACCTTTCAAAACTAAAATTAATTTATTTTTTACAGCAAATTTAATCTGTTGTTGAATTCTTGCATAATCATCAGCAGTCTCTCCCACCAGGCGTTCAAATTCTTTAGGGTGAGGAGTTAATATACTATTTGCCGGAATTTTTTGAATCCAATCTTTATGTTGGCTTAAAATATTTAGCGCATCAGCATCCATTACCATAGGTTTTTCAACCCTTTCGAGAAGGTTAAACAATGCTTTTTGCGTATTATGCTTCGTTCCGATACCCGGGCCTATGCCTATACATGAATAATGATCAATTTCAGGCACATC
>CAZWPU010000377.1:0-1725 GCA_964635605.1 uncultured Bacteroidales bacterium
AAAAGGTACCAATACCTATATTCATAATACTATCGCCATACGTTTCAGAGCCAATGGTATTATCTAATTCATTTAAATAGTACTGCCCTAAAATATCGTACGTTTCCTGCTCTAGCGTTTGAAAAGCCGAAAGGATAATTTTTAACGATATATTTTCGTTGGGATGGTAATTGGCTGTAAATGCTCCCAGGTATGTTTCAAATTTATCCAATTCGTTTCCATCATAATAAATACGTAAGCTTAATGCATTATCAATGGTTCCAAAAGATGTTTCGCGACTTTCGGGAATAAACCGATAGCTGTTTAAAGCATAATTGCCTAGAAAGTCAAAATCAAGATGCCGGTTGACTTTGTATGTAAAATAAGCCTGAAGATCGTAAAACTGAGGGTTATAATTTCCTTCCGTCTCCAATGTATTTAAAATATATTTTGATGTTTTATACCTAAACCCTGCGTTATAGGTAAATTTACCATCTTTAGAAACATCTTCTACATGAGCACTGCCGCCTAATAAGCTCATAGAAACCGTTCCTGAAAATTCTACGGGTTTATTATACCGGATATCTAAAACCGAAGACATCTTATCGCCAAACCTTGTTTCGAACCCACCCGATGAAAATTGAATGGAAGAAACCATATCTGAATTCAAAAAACTCATTCCCTCCTGTTGACCGGAACGAATTAAAAGAGGTCTGTAAATTTCAATATCATTAACATAAACGAGGTTTTCATCGTAATTACCTCCCCGTACGGAGTATTGTGAACTTAACTCGGTATTGGAAGAAACGCCGGGTAAAGTTTTAATGATGGATTCTAAATTGCCGGATATATCAGGATTTAATTGAATATCTTTCTTTTCAATTTTTACCAGGTTATTTTCTGGAGACATTTCTCCAACAATAGCAACTTCATCAATATCACTCACTAAAATATTGAGCACAATATTTAATTTTTTTACAGAGTCTTTTTCATAATTTATTTTAAACTCACGTATTTCAAAACCAATACAACTAACCTGAATTAGCACATCACGTCGGGCAGGAATAGTTAAAAGATACGAACCATCTTTTTGAGAAATAACACCGGTATTATTCGACATATTGCGGATGTGTGCTTCGCTTACAGGATTTCCTTCAGGATCAACTATTTTTCCTTTAAGTTCAACTAAATTTTGCGCATCCACATGCCACGATAAAATAAATAGTATAAAAAAAATTATAATTTTTAAATGTGCTTTTATCATCTTTTTTGTTAATCAATCAGAGTAATAACCCATAAAAACAAATTTTATTTCTTTTCAACCCAAAGAAAAATTTTCTTTTAAGCTCGTGCAAAATATTATTCGTTTGTTATTAAAAAAATTTCTAATTTTATTTTTTTGAAAAATACAAAAATAAGCACAATGATTGAGCAAAAAGAAATTATTTTACCTGCATTTAAACGAGGTTATCATATTATTACCAATCATATTACAAAAAATCTCGGGCAAATGCCGGAAAAAGGGCTTATACATCTTTTTATCAAACACACATCAGCTGCATTAACATTAAACGAGAATGCTGACCCATCGGTAACCGATGATTTTGAGAGCTTTATGAATCATTTAATTCCGGATGGAGATGCGCTTTATTCACATACAATGGAAGGGCCTGATGATATGGCTGCTCATCTAAAATCATCTACTTTTGGACAATCGTTAACCATACCCATTACCAATTACAGGTT
>CAZWPU010000378.1:0-1709 GCA_964635605.1 uncultured Bacteroidales bacterium
TTCAACAAATTTATCCTTTTTGTCATCATCATTTATGATAAATAAACCACCCTGGTTGGCATCAATATATTTAACCAGGTTGCTGATAATGTGATAAGCAAATTCATGCATATCATCTGTATTTTGGCGCAAAATTTCACCGAATTTGGCCAAACCTTGAGTTGCCCAGTTTTGCTTCTGATCTTCTATTTTACGTTTTTCTTCTTGTTCTCTGGCAATTTTTAGGCTTTTACGCATTTCTAATAAAGAATTGCCTAACACATCTTTATCGCTAAGCAATTCAAACTCTTTATCTAAATTTCCTTTACCAATTTCCTGGGCAAATTCAGCCGTTTTATTAAGGCCGTCGATCAGGGTATTTACCGATTGATTCATTTGTCCTATTTCGTCTTGTAATTTTATATTAACTTTTTTCGATTCGTCAATATCTCCTTTAGCTAAATCACTTAAAACTTTGGTTGTTTTTACCACAGGTTTAGAAATACTATAGGCTATTATCCATATAATAATAGCAATTAATAATAACCCAACGAGCCCAACAAAAATGGATTTACGAAGGGTTGCTTTTGATTCTTCCATAATTACATTTACCGGTACTGCAAATGCAAACGACCAGGGTGTTGGGCTTTCACCAATATATACAGGAGCAAATGAAATCCAATATTCTTTTCCATCTTCACCTGTTATCGTGTGGACAAAATCTTTACCATCTTGAATATTAGCAATTAATTCAGAGGTCTCAATTTTTTCTCCCAAATCTTGTTCAATAAATTTGCCCACTAGGTCTTGATTATTGTGAGCTATATATTGTCCATTAAATGCAATTAGAAAAGCGTAGCTTTGATCAATCGGGTGGATGTTTACAATTAAATCCTGAAAACGCTGTAAGGGTAAATCAAACCCTGCCATACCCACGGCTTTATTTTCATCTAAAATTGGAACAGTAACACTGGTTTCAAGTATTTCTTCTTCTCCTTGCTGGTAGGCAAAAAAATATGGATCCATTATATATTCTACCTTTTTATCCATAATATCATAATAAGCACCACGAGTAAAACCAGGTATCGTGTCCAGGATCTCTTCTTTATAGAGAATTTGCCCGCCCATTCGATAATAGGTTAATCGTAACCTACCATGAGGTTTATCCCAGTCAGGCCAAAGCGCACTTAATTCCCAGTTATACCAGGTAGATAAAAAGTTTGGATTTTCTTCGATTAAATGCAGAAGCATCTCTTTATGTATCTCTTTTCGATTTTGCGGGTCAAGATTTTTATAACCTTTGGATACATCTGCTAGTGCTCGGGCCATATTCATATCCACATTCAAATCTGCTTTCACATAATTGGCATATTCGCTAGCATAAGTATCGGTTAGTTCTTTAGCATTGTCAATGGAAATACTATTTAATTTTAAACTCACATAACCTAACGCTAAAGCATAAATTATGGAAGATACTGAAAGAATATAAACCAGCATCTTTGTTTTAAGATTCATTTTCATTCTCATGGGATTGTATCTTTATAGTTTAGGTAAAAAAATCTTTAACCAGAAAAATACTCTATTTCAAGCACACAATGTATAAAAAAAATATCATTTTTGAAAACGAATAAATAAAATGGAATGAAAAGGGTAGAATAATAAATAAAATGTTAATAAATCAGCCATAAATATTTATTAAAAAATGTAAATAAAATGTTTTCTTAGCATAA
>CAZWPU010000379.1:0-1703 GCA_964635605.1 uncultured Bacteroidales bacterium
TAAGAAATTAATAGATAATGATTAGAAACTGGGAAGATAAAGTAGTTGTAATAGCAGAGGATGAACAAATTAATTTTTTATTCTTAAAAGCTGTTTTAAAACCAACCAAAGCTAAAGTAATATGGACTAAAACAGGCCGTGAGACAATTGATGTTTGCCTTTCAGACCTTGTTGATATGGTGCTTATGGATATTAAAATGCCTGATATTAACGGGTTTGATGCTACGATAGAAATTAAAAAAAAATATCCCGATTTGCCGATTATTGCACAAACAGCTTATGCTATGGAAGAAGATGAAATAGCAAGCCAGGAAGCCGGTTGTGACGACTATATTTCCAAACCTATTCGGCCGGATAACCTGCTTACCATAATGTCGAAGTTTTTTGACGATTAAAAAGCTACAGAAAAACCAATTTTAAATTGTGGATACTCATAGGGATTATCCTCTGTTTTTTGCAAGTTCCATAACAAAATAATCCATGATTTTGCTCTTTTTCCCATGTGTTGAACATAACCTCCTCCAAGAAGGTAGTTATGAAGCCAGTAACGATCTTTATCGGAATCAGAGACAGTATTATATTTTGTATTTAATAACTCGTACTCTGCATGCAAAATAAGTCCTGACTGTGTTTTTAGTGGTAATATCTCACGAAAATCTTTTACTACGGCAAATTGTAAAAATACACTGCCCCCATAGGTATGCGCTTCAAAATTACTTGAGCTAATATTATCTGGATCAAAATTCCTTTTTTCATTATAATATTGATATTTACCACCAATACCAAGGGATATTCGCTTTGTTAGCTGATTACCAAGTATTACATTAATATCAACTAAATCAAGATTTCCAAAAGCTAATAATAAATTGCCACCCCAAAAAAAGTATGGTTCTTTTATTTCATCTTTATCAGTATTTTTGGTATTTTTATCATTACTGTTTTTTTGCTGCCCAAAAGCCGAGAATGAAAAAAAGAGGATGGTAAAAAAGATGATTACAGATATTTTTCTCATACATTCATTTTATTTTGCTTACAAATTTATAAAATGATTAAAAATAGTTAATTTTCGTGGGTAAAAATATAAAAAAGAAATCAAATGAATATTGTAATTACCGGAGCAAGCAAAGGAATTGGTTTTGAAGTGGCAAAGCTGTTTGCTGCTCACGAAGAAAATACGGTTGTAGCCATTGCCCGAAGCGAAGATTTGCTTAAAGAATTAAAAAATGCCTGCATTCGGGAAAACCTAAAAACAAAAATACGTCCGCTTGTTTTTGATATTGAAAATCCTGAAAAAGTAAAGGGTTCGATAAAAAATGAGGTGTTAAAATATATTGATTCAGTGGATATATTGATTAATAATGCAGGAATCCTGGTGAATAGCCCCTTTAATGAAATCTCTGCTGAAGAAGTGGTGAAATCTTTTCATATTAATAGCATTAGTCCTGCAATAATAATACAGGAACTATTGCCATTATTGAAAAAAGGGCAGGTTAAACATGTTATTAATATCTCGAGTATGGGAGGTTTTCAAGGTAGTGTTAAATTTCCCGGATTATCGATATACAGTGCAAGCAAAGCTGCTATAGCTAATTTATCTGAATGTTTAGCCGAAGAGTATAAAGAAGAGCAAATATCTTTTAATAGCCTGGCTTTGGGAGCTGTAAATACCGAAATGCTTAAATCTGCTTTTCCCGGCATGAATG
>CAZWPU010000380.1:0-1701 GCA_964635605.1 uncultured Bacteroidales bacterium
CTTTTGCCAATATGGAAAAGCAATTTAACGATGCAAACTGCGATTTAATTGGTTTGTCAATTGATGGACTTTACAGTCATATTGCCTGGTTACGAACCATTAAAGAAAAAATTGAATATAAGGGAATGAAAGATATTGAGGTTAAATTCCCTTTGATTGAAGACATTAAGATGGATGTAGCCAAGAAATATGGTATGGTTCAACCTAACGAAGATAACACAAAAGCTGTACGTGCGGTTTTCTTCATCGATCCAAAAGGAATTATTAGGACAATTATCTATTATCCGCTTAGTTTAGGACGTAATTTTGATGAGTTGTACAGGGTACTTATTGCCTTGCAAACAGCCGATGAATTTGGTGTAGCAACACCGGCTGACTGGCGTCCGGGCGATGATGTAATTGTTCCTACTGCAGGATCATGTGGTACTGCTAAAGACCGCATGGAAAGTAAAGATAAAGATGTTACTTGCCATGACTGGTTCTTCTGTACTAAAAAGTTAGACAAAAAAGAAGTTGAAAAGAGAATCATGAAGAAATAACATACATTATGTTACGTTTAAAGAAGGGTGTAGATTTTCTGCACCCTTTTTTATTTCGATTTGGGATACATGATTGTAATTTTTTTTATATTTTTAATTTTTATTTTTTCCAAATCAATCAAATGTTAAAAAGTATAAATTTAGCAACGTTAATTATTGTATTATTTGTTGCCGGTTGCAAAGATAATGGGGATAAATCAATCCCTACGATTGAAAAATATTGCGACTCATTGGATTCTTCCGGATTCTCCGTTTATCTCGGAAAGGCCATTAAAAATCAACAGATTTTTGAGTTAACCCTTACTCCGGATGATGAAACTGAGCCGGTAAATGCTGAAAAAGGAGTAGATGCGGCAGACGATCCGGCTATTTGGATTAATGAAAATAATCCTGAAAAAAGTTTAATCCTGGGAACGAATAAAGAATCTGGTTTGCATGTTTATGATTTGCAAGGAAATGAGTTGCAATTTTTAAATGTAGGTTGTCTTAACAATGTGGACCTTAGAGATGGTTTTTTAGTTAATAATAAAGAAGTAGCACTTGTAGCAGCCAGTAATTGTACATTAAACACTATATCGTTGTTTTTTATTGATAAAAATACGCGTACCGTTTCGGATACGATAGTAAATATTCAATCATCAATCAATTCTGTTTATGGACTTTGTATGTATAAAAATCCACAGCGTAATAAATATTATGTTTTTGTAAATGGAAAAGGAGCAGATGTAGAACAATGGGAAATATTTAACGACGGTGATAGCTTAAAGTACCGATTGGTTAGGGAATTTAGTGTCAACAGCAAACCCGAAGGAATGGTTGCTGATGATGAAAAAGGTTTATTGTATATTGGCATTGAGGAGGAAGGAATTATTAAACTAAATGCTGAACCCGATAGTGAATATGAGCATGAATGGTTAACAGGCAGCTCTCCTAAAGAAAACAAATATATATCCTCGGATATTGAAGGGTTGGCATTGTATAAAACTCCGAATAAAACATATCTGCTGGCATCAAGTCAGGGAAATTTTTCCTTTGCTCTTTTTGAAGTAAGCAAAAGCGTACGCTACCTGTTTAGTTTTACAATTAATGACGGGATGATTGATGGCGTTGAGGAAACCGACGGAATTGAAATCATTAATTTCCCGGTAAATGAAAACTATCC
>CAZWPU010000381.1:0-1695 GCA_964635605.1 uncultured Bacteroidales bacterium
AACCAGACTACAAAGAATATATCCAATCAACCAGTGCTTTTATTCCCTGGTTTAAGAAAAAAACAAGTAATGGAAAAAATTAATATATTCTGGTTCAGGCGAGACTTACGGTTAAATGATAACCATGGATTGTTTTATGCATTACAAAAAAAGAATGTGCTCCCGGTTTTCATATTTGATAAACAGATTTTAAACAAATTAGATAACAAAAATGATCTTCGCATCAATTTTATTTACCAGGAATTAAAAAGCATAAAACAAAAGCTTGAACATTACAAAAGCACATTGCTTGTTTTGTATGATAATCCACAGGATGCATTTAAAAAAATTAACCAACAATTCGAAATTCAAGCCGTTTATTTTAATCACGATTATGAACCTTACGCGCTTGATCGTGATAGAAAAGTAATAGATTATTTCTCCAATCAAAACATTCCGGTTTACACCTTTAAAGACCAGGTAATTTTTGATAAAGATGAAGTTGTAAAACACGATGGCAGTCCTTACACGGTATATACACCCTATGCAAAAAAATGGAAAGAAAAATTTCATCAACAAGAAATTATAAGCTATCCTTCAAAAAAACATCTATACAACCTGCATAAAACCGAATCGCTAAACATAACATCCATTCAGGATATCGGTTTTAACCCCATAAATTTTGATTTCCCTAAAAAGGATATTCAAAGCCAAATAATCAACCATTATGATAAAACCCGGGATATTCCATCGTTAAACGGAACATCGAGATTAAGCATCCATTTACGGTTTGGCACGATAAGCATTAGGGAATTAATCAGAACGGCTGCTGAACTCAACGAAACCTTTTTAAATGAACTAATTTGGCGCGAATTTTATATGATGATTCTGTGGCATTTCCCACAAGTTACCGAACAATCATTTAAAAAACAATACGATAAGATAGAGTGGCTAAACAACGAAAAAGAATTTGACGCCTGGTGTAATGGAAAAACCGGGTATCCTATTGTTGATGCCGGAATGCGGGAACTGAATGAGAAAGGCTTTATGCATAATCGACTCCGGATGATTACGGCCAGCTTTTTAACCAAACATCTACTTATTGACTGGCGTTGGGGAGAAGCATACTTTGCACAAAAACTGCTCGATTACGAGCTGGCATCAAACAATGGGGGTTGGCAATGGGCTGCAGGAACAGGTTGCGATGCTGCACCTTATTTTAGAATTTTTAATCCGGAATTACAAACCCAAAAATTTGATCCCCAACTAAAATACATCAGAAAGTGGGTACCTGAGTTAGAATCTAAAGAATACCCCCATCCCATTGTAGATCATAAATTTGCCCGCGAACGGGCATTAAAAACATATAAGCAGACATTAAACGAATAAGCGATGAAACAAATAACTATTTTTGGAGCCACAGGGTTTATTGGAACAGCACTCACCCAACATTTAGTGGATGAAAAATATACGGTTACAGCGGTTACCAGAAACAAAAACAAAGCACAAAAAATATTGGGCGAAAGGGTGAAAATTTTTCAATGGGATTATAAAAACATCTCAAAACTAACTGAATTATTGGAGCAAACCGATGTAATTATTAATCTTGCCGGCGCAAATATTGCATCCAAATTATGGACCAAAAAGCACAAGCAAAAAATTTTAAACAGCCGGATAAATGCAGGCCAAAAAATTACCAAAGCCATTGAAAAAACA
>CAZWPU010000382.1:0-1694 GCA_964635605.1 uncultured Bacteroidales bacterium
TATAAAAGAACATATTTATATATTACAGCATTTAATTATTATTTTGTCAATGTTTTTGTTTTAGTGTATTTAGTTGGCTACATTTATTGCTTTATTTTCTAATATATTATATAATATAAATATATTTAAATATTTTAAAAATTAATATTGGTTTGGCCCCCTATTAATCGGACTTTTTTATAGATGGTTATACAAACATAAATTTTTCATTTTAAATTTGCAACAGCAAGGAACAACCGACGGCGATTTTTATACCGATGGTTGATGAAATGTTTCGGCGCTGTGCATTTCTTTCTTTTTCTCATCTTCAAACCCATCGAGGGTTTTCAGCTGAGAGCAAGGAACTGCCCTCAAGCTCATATTGCCCGATAGTTTGTGATAAGGAATTTTCAAATAATGTTTTATTGTTCTTTTTTCTTCGTTTATTTCGGTTTTTACTAAATCCTTGTTCCAACAATCCCAGAATACCATTGGCGGCAGGCTTAGAACCGAACTATGCAGCCTGTGATTATTGTATTTTTCATAAAACAGTACAAGCGTTTGTTCAAGATCCTCCAATGACCAAAAATTATATCTTTTTAACTTTTGAGATAAAATAGCATGGAAGCTTTCAATATGCCCGTTTTCCTGTGGTGTATAAGGATGCGTAAAAACTTGATTTAAATGATTCTCTGCAAAAAAATGCTGGACAGACTTTGCAACAAATCGGCTGTCGTTATCATTACGTATCTCTATTTGAATATCACGTTTTAAACAATCGTAAAGTTGTAAATAATTGTTTATTACCCTTTGCCAAACCTGTTTAACAAGTTGCTGTTTTATTTGGTATGCCACTTCCCAGGCAAGTATGGCCCGGGTAAATGTATCGATAACTGTTAATACAAAGGCATGCCTGCGATACTGTTCTACCCAAACAAATTTTATATCCATTTCAATAACTTGTAATGGCCCTTCAGGCAATACTTTCCGGTATTTTACAAAAGTTCTTTGTGCTTTTTTTATTACATCCTTAAGCAGTAAGTTTTCCTTCATTAAACGATATACTTTTTTGTGGTTGATAATGTACCCCAATATCATCAGGGCAAAAGTCATCTTGCGATATCCATAATCGGTATCCGGATCTTTTTGTATTTCTTTTATGGATTCAATCACTGTTTTGTTATGTATTTTCTCAACATTGCCATCTTCAATTTTTAATGTAAAATCGCTGGCTTTACGGCCTTTCTTTTTACCCGTAGGCCGATAATAATATTGATGTTTGGTAATACCTATGATAGAAAAAGCTTTGCGAAGCGTCATGCCTTGGGAATTATACCTGGTTACAATCTCCTTCTTTTCTCCAAGGCTTGTTTCTTTTTTAGCAGGTCTCCTTTTAATTTATTTTCAAGTTCCTTTTCGGCAAGGAGTTGCTTGAGCATGTTGTTTTCTTTTTCCAGTTCCCTTATCCTTCTTTGCTGGGCAGGAGTCATACCATGGATAAAACCTTCTTCACCCATTTGCTCAAACTTCTTTTTCCATTCATAATAAGATGCCCTGTAAACACCATATTTATCCAATGTAATATTAACACCATTTTCAGAAGCTTCTTTTATAATTTTCAGCTTCTCTTCTTTTGTAAATGTTCTTTTTTTCATCGTCATAAAAGTACAGATTTTAATCTATATTTTTGTCTGATGTTTTAAGGGGCTAATACA
>CAZWPU010000383.1:0-1692 GCA_964635605.1 uncultured Bacteroidales bacterium
CTTTTCCAATTCCGATGTCTGATAACTTAATAGGAGAACCAAGCGATTGAAAGAATATTTCCAATCGTTTAATGGTTTCATCAGCCGAGACATTACCATATAAGTGTTCTCCCAGCTTGGCAATTCTTTCCGGTATTCTTTCTTTTTGTAATTTAAGCCATGCAGGATAGGCAATAGATAGTGTAGCTCCATGAGGTGTATCAAAGAGGTATGAAAGATTGTGACCAATATCATGAACTCCCCAGTCACCGGATTTTCTTCCGTGGTTTGTTAATCCGTTGAGTGCATTTGTAGCTGCCCACATAACTTTAGCCCGATACTCATAATTTTTTGGTTCGGATAATACTTTTGGTCCGTATTCCATGGCCTCTTTTATAATCGCTTCGACAAAGCGATCGGTAAGTGTTGCATCTCCTTCACCAAAAAATCCTTCTAAGGAGTGTGCGATTAAATCTACAATTCCGTAAGCTGTATAATCGTTAGGGACTGAGAAAGTATATGTTGGATCTAAAAAAGAATGTTTTGGATAGTTTAGTGAAGAAACAAATCCAATTTTCTCGTCGGTTTTATGATTTTGTAATACTGCAGCTCCGTTCATTTCCGAGCCGGTAGCAGCCAATGTTAAAACGGCAATTAATGGAATCGTTGTTTTTGGTTTTACTTTAAATTTCATAATTGCCCAGGGATCGGTGTTGTTAGCTATGGACAAAGCGGTAATTTTTGCCGAATCAATTACACTACCTCCACCTACTGCTACAATTAAATCAATATTATTCAATTTGCCTAGTTGTGCTGCTTCGTTTACATCATCAACCAGGGGGTTGGATTTTATTCCTGAGTACTCAATTACTTCTGCATTAAATGATTTAAGTTGTTTAATCACCTGGTCGTAAATTCCATTTTTTTTAATAGAACCTTTACCATACATTAACAGTACTTTCTTTCCATATTCCTGTGCTGCTTCTCCCAGTTGTTCAACGACATCTTTTCCAAAATGTAATTTTGTTGGATTATAGGCTGTGAAATTTTCCATGATATGTTTTTCTTTAATTTTTAGCTGATATTATTACAAATATAAAAGCTTTGTTTCTAAGACAAAATATCTTTCAAATGGTTTAGAAGAATTAATATGTGCTTATTAAATAAAGTGAATGATACCGGAAGAAGAACTTATTTTAGCACCTGTTACGGTTGACAGGCAGTTTATTTTACGATTTAGCCTTAAAACACCCAGCAAACCAAAAATTAGAGCCTCTTTATACTCAATAATATTTTTCGAGGGGATAATGATTTGCGTTTGTGTTTTTGCACGAATGCGTTCGATGAGGTATTTATTATAAGCTCCACCTCCGGTAACTAAAATTTTTTTTCTCGGATTGCCGGAGATTACACTTGTTATTTGATCAGATATATGATCGTAAAATGTACTTATTTGGTCATTTATCTTAAGAGTCGACCGGATTAGAACAGGAAGAATAAATTTATCGCTCCATTCTTTACCCAGTGATTTAGGATAAGGTCGCTGATAAAAGTCAATTTGGTTTAACTGATTGAGTAAGGTTGAATCAGTTGTCCCTAATTGACCGGCTTTACCATCAATATCAAAAGATTTGTTAAGTTTATGGGCTAAATGATTGAATACAATATTTGCAGGACAAATATCAAAAGCAACTCTTTTATGGTTTTTAATCA
>CAZWPU010000384.1:0-1690 GCA_964635605.1 uncultured Bacteroidales bacterium
ATAACACCCATTACTTCGTTGGCCGGCTCTTTGGAAAAACTATACCATAAGAATGAAAATCAAAAAATCGCAAAGCAGGATATCTCAGAAGAAATCATAGAAAAAACATCCAAAGGATTAAATGTTATTTCCGAACGTGGTAAAGGATTGATTAATTTTGTGAATAATTACAAGTTAATTGCCTCATTAAAACAGTTAGACCTGGAAAATATTAAAGTAGCCGAATTATTCTACAATCTGGAACTGCTTATGAAAGCCAAGTTTTCAGAAAAAAATATTGATTTACAAATCGAGATTATCCCATTTGACCTGGAAGTAAATGCCGACAAAAAATACATAGAACAAATATTTATCAACCTGTTAAAGAATTCGTTAGAAGCAATTACCACAGAGAACGGTAAAATAAAATTATCAGGATATAAAACAAAAAACGAAAAAACTGTTTTAGAAATAAAAGACAATGGAAACGGTATTGCTCCTGAACTTAAAGACCAGATATTTATTCCGTTTTTTACTACCAAGGAAAAGGGCTCAGGTATAGGCTTGAGCCTTTCGCGTCAGATTATGCATCTGCATGGTGGTTCTATTTCCGTTAAATCAACGCCGGATGTAGAAACTATTTTTACGTTGCAATTTTAATAGAACGAGGGTATCATAAAACCTTTGTGAAACCCTGCTTGTAGCAAGCAAATTATTGCTTCTGTAAACTTCTCCTTTTCAGGAATATTTCTAAGTAAGTTTATTTTTAAAACTTTTTGGACTTCCCCTGTTTAAAAAGCCCTGTAAGGGCAAAAGATTGGAAACTCCGGGTGCACCCCGGAGTATAAGCAACCAACTGTATCCGCAGCAAGCATTAGTGATTTTTACTTGTAATAACTAATCATGCTGCGAAAAATTGGAAAGCAAAAAATAAGTACTCTCTCAAATTTTAATACCGGTTCTAGGAATTATACATTTCCAGCAAACTATCAGTTTATTCAAATATTATTATTACTAAACTCCCTATTGATTTACTTTCATTAGACACAATGTTCGACTCCTCCGGAGTCGCTATTACAAAGAGATTCTTTTTTTATAAATGTTCAAACCCGCCGGGTTTGTCTTCTTCTAATTCTTATAATACTTCAAGATAATAATCGTATGCCGAATCAGAGCTGAGTTTAGTGAAGCGGGAATCGTATGCTTATTCATTTTAAATAAATATAACGCTGCAAACCTTCAAAAGGTTGAATAATTACCTTAAATCCGCCAAGCCGCTAGAGCGGCTTGGCGAATTGTTATAAAGATGAAATTACTCATATCGCAACGATTCCGTCGGATTTTTTCTGGCGGTTTTAAACGATTGTACCGTAATGGTTAACGATGCAATTACCAAGGCAATCATTAAAGCCGAAACAAAAAACCAGATATTTAATTCGATACGGTAAGCAAAATTCTCCAGCCAGTTTTTCATAAAAAAGTATGATGCCGGAATTCCTATCAGCGAGGATATGAATACCCATTTCAGAATATCTCGGTTAAACAACATAAGAATTAGCCGTACATTAGAACCTAAGGCTTTTCGTATTCCAATTTCTTTCGTTCGCCGGGCAACCACAAAAGACGTTAATGCTAACAGCCCCAAAACGGAAATAATGATTGCCAGCAATGAAGCAACAAAAATCAGTTGATTCGATTTTTCTTCACTTCG
>CAZWPU010000385.1:0-1682 GCA_964635605.1 uncultured Bacteroidales bacterium
GAAACGATAGTTCTGCCAAATCAGTCGTTGAATCCTATGATTTATTAAAAGAAAAAAAAGACACTACCCTTTTAGGTTCAGGGGCAATATTTCAGTCGATGAACTCGACGATATCTATGAATTTATCAACAATTTTCAAGTTAAGAGGAATTAATCTTACCGTAAGTGCTGCGTGTGCGAGTGGATCCCATGCTATAGGAATGGGATATTTTTTAATCCGAAGCGGTTTGCAGGATATAGTTATATGCGGTGGTGGCCAGGAAATAAACTATCACTCTATGGGTAGTTTCGATGGATTAAGTGCATTTTCTGTTCGCGAAGATAAACCCGAAAAGGCTTGTCGCCCCTTCGACCGAGACAGAGACGGACTAGTTCCCAGCGGTGGTGCTGCAACATTAGTTATTGAAAGCTATGAATCAGCGATAAAACGTGGGGCTCCAATTTTAGCTGAAGTAATAGGTTATGGATTTTCATCAAACGGCGACCATATATCGGTTCCTAATGTTGAAGGCCCGGCAAAATCACTTGAAATGGCCCTTAAAAATGCCAGCATACAAGCCAATCAAATTGATTATATTAACGCGCATGCTACTTCAACTCCTGTAGGAGATCTAAATGAAGCGCAAGCAATTAATAAAATTTTTGGACAAACAAAACCGTGGGTAAGTTCTACAAAATCCATGACAGGCCATGAAATGTGGATGGGTGGCGCCAGCGAAATTATTTATTCAATTCTTATGATGCACGATTCGTTTGTTGCACCTAATATCAACTTCGAAAACCCTGATGAACACTCCGCTAAATTAAAAATTGCTGCAGAAACTATAAAAAATCATAATATTGATATATTTTTGTCTAATTCATTTGGTTTTGGTGGAACAAATTCAACCTTAATTGTAAAGAAAATAAAATAAATTATTAACGGGAGGATTTTATTAACAATGGAGAATCAGGAAATTATAGCTAAAGTCAATGACTTGTTGATTGATGAATTTGAGCTGGAAGAAGAACAACTAGTCCCAGCTGCCAACTTAAAAGAAACGTTGGAAATTGACAGTCTGGACTATGTTGACCTTGTAGTAATTATTGAAAGAAACTTTGGTTTTAAAGTAAAAGGTGAAGATTTTGCAAATATAAAAACACTTCATGATTTTTATGAATATATCATAAAACATGCAAAATCGAATTAATACGTTTTATGATTGAATTTGGAGGGTTTATTAAATGCCATCATGGAAGGGACAATCTCGTGGAAATGTATTAGGATATAAAATTTTTGTATTTACCCTTAAATACCTGGGATTATCCTTTGCTTACTTTATCTTACGATTTGTTGCTTTCTATTTTTTTATTTTCGCTAAATCAAGTACTAAACCCCTCTACTTTTATTTCAAAAATATTCTACATTATTCTAAAACCAAATCCATTCTGTCCATTTATAAGAATTTCTTTGTTTTTGGACAGGTGTTACTTGACAAAGTAGCCATATTAGGTGGATTAAAAGGTAAATTTTCGTATAATTTTGATGGAGAATACCATTTGCGGGAAATGGCAAAAAACAAAACCGGAGGTATTATTGTAAATGCGCATATAGGAAACTTTGAAATTGCCGGCCAATTATTAGAAAGGTTACAAACAAAAATCAATGTTTTAATGCTTGATGCCGAACATCAACAAATCAA
>CAZWPU010000386.1:0-1681 GCA_964635605.1 uncultured Bacteroidales bacterium
TACAATTCGTTAAACAATTTACTAACTTTACCCTGCAAATAAATGCATTATTTTACTAAATTATAAATCCCTAATCATTGAATCTTAAAATCATTCATACCAAAGACGGCTCGTCAACCCTTTACTCTCCAACGTTTAATGAGCACTACCACTCAGTTTTCGGAGCAATAAACGAATCCAAACATGTTTTTATCGAAGCAGGATTCAATTTTTTAAATCTACCATCGATAAAAATTTTTGAAATAGGATTTGGTACCGGACTCAATGCTTTGCTGACCTATTTGGAAAGTGCAAAAAAAGAGATAACTGTAGAATATACCGGAATTGAGCTTTACCCTGTAACACAAGATGTAATCCAGCAGCTGAATTATACCCAATTCCTATCTGATGAAGCAAAAAAAACATTTGATCAATTCCACGAAGTAAGTTGGAATAAAAAAATAGAAATCTCTAATCATTTTCATCTTACAAAAATTAAGGCTGATTTTAATGATTATCTTTTTACAGAAAAATATAACCTGATTTTTTTTGATGCCTTTGCCCCCGAAAAACAACCTGCATTATGGAGTCATCAGAATTTTACAAAAATATACGAAGCAATGGACACACATGGTGTTTTGACAACATACAGCAGCAAAGGGCTGGTTAAACAAAATTTACGAAATGTAGGGTTTCAGCTGGAAAGGTTGCCAGGACCCGAAGGTAAAAGGCATATGCTTAGAGCCGTTAAAATATAAATTAAAAAAAATATCGTAAAATTTTAACTTTTTTTAAAACCTTACTTTTGACTTTTCCAAATAATTTAATCACCTTTGCAAGATTAAAAAAAAGCATACATTAACTAAAAATTATAACTATGAAAATGAGAAACTTATTATTAATTTCAACATTTATTGCATTTATTTTTTCCGCATGTTCGCAGGGCGTGAACACCAATGTAAAATTAAAATCCGATTTAGACAGCGTTAGCTATGCATTAGGTATAGACATTGCAAACAGTTTGGAACGCGGTTATGTGAATGAATTAAACTATGATGCATTTATTAAAGGAATTGAAGATGTATTTAATGAAAATGATCTTGACATAGCCGACGAAAATGCAAAACAGGTTATTCAGAACTATTTTAAAGGATTAAGAGACACAAAGATTGCCCAAAATTTAGAAGAAGGAAGAAGTTTTCTTGAAGAAAATAAAAAAAGAGAAGAGGTTCAGGTTACTGAAAGCGGACTACAATATGAAATCATCGAAGAAGGGGAAGGAATCTCACCTTCAATAACAGATACTGTAGTTGTTCATTACCGTGGAACACTTATTGATGGTACCGAATTTGATAGCTCTTATGATAAAGGCGAACCTATCACATTTCCCTTAAATGGTGTTATTCCTGGTTGGTCTGAAGGTCTTCAATTAATGAAAGAAGGAGCAAATTACAAACTTTATATCCCAACCGAACTGGGTTACGGAGTAAGAGTACGACCAGGTGGAGCAATTGAACCGAACATGGCACTTATTTTCGATGTTGAACTAATTGAAGTAATAAAAGGCCCTGAATCAACAGAAGAATAATTTAACGAATAGTTTATCTATAATGCAAGCACGTGCAACAACGTGCTTGTTTTATTTAATATCAATAAAATGAAAATTGCAGAAATAATAACAGAAAAAGGTACTCTAAAAGCA
>CAZWPU010000387.1:0-1676 GCA_964635605.1 uncultured Bacteroidales bacterium
AAAAATTAAGTATTTAGTCAATATCCTCTAAGGCCTCAAATTCAAACGGCACTTTTACCAGCTCGGCATATTCCTCTCCAGCTTCCAACATATCATCATCGCCATCAAGATAGTTCCATATAATTTTCACCTCATTACCGGCTTTATTCATCTTATCCAGAATATTCATGATCTCCAGAAGCATAAGCGAAGAGGCCGAATTAAAGTATTCCATTTTAAACTCAACCCATGTTTTGTCATTCGGATTTTTGGCATATTCTTCTAACCATTCAAATACCGGAGCATAAAATTTTCTGCTTTCTTCGGGAAAAGATTTACCGGAAATTTCAAATTTACTGCTTTCTTTGTCAAGAGAAACTTTGGGTGTTGATTCTTGTGCTTCAATAAGTAATGGTTCCATAATTATTTTATGATTTCAGGTATTTATTTAATGTAGATAAGAATAATTTTAACCGAATAGGTTTTAAAATAAAATCATCGCATCCCACTTCATTGGCTTTATCTTTTGCATCCTCAATGTTAAGGGCTGTTTGTGCAATTACCGGAATATCTTTCCGGATTTTTTTAATCTCTTTGGTTGTTTCAAAACCATCCATACCAGGCATATTGATATCCATGAGTATTAAATCAATTTCAGTATTTTCTTTAAACACAGCGATGGCTTCGGTTCCGTTTTGAGCCCTTAATATATTTACATCAGTTATTTTTAAGGCTTCCACCAGGAAAAGATAATTCATCTCAGTATCTTCGGCAATAAGAATCGTTTTATCACTCCAGTCATACTTATCTTTAGGGATCAACTTTCGATTGGTAATTTCCAGTTTAATACCAATAACCAGGATATCATCCAACTGGATATAATCCCCTTTCCACTCGTCAAATGTTTTCTCTAAAATCTGTTCCTGCACATCCATTGGCTTTTCATGAATTTTAAGCAGCAGCTCTTTAAAATTCCTCGACATAAATTTCCGTTTTTTCGGCCCGCCAATTTGGTCGACAAAACCATCGGAAAAGATATAAATCACATCATCTTTAAAGATGTCTATTTCGTGATTTGTAAAGGATTTATCCGCTTTTTGATGGATACTCACCGGCATCCGGTCGCCTTTAATAATTTTCAACTCATTATTCCGGATAAGGTATAATGGATTATGAGCTCCGGCAAACTGTAACTTTTGCTTATCGGGGTCGATAACACAAAGAGCAATATCAATACCGTCTTTCGATTCATTATCGGCACCCGATTGATGTAAAGACTCAATAATATAGCTTCGCAGCTGATTTAAAATTTCATTGGCCTGTAACGAATAGACATGCTTATTTTCTACAATTTTATTTACAATCTCGTTTAAAAAGGCTGTACCGAGCATGCTCATAAAAGCTCCGGGCACACCATGCCCGGTGCAATCTGCTGCAGCAATAATAATTTTATCATCTTTATTCATCATCCAGTAAAAATCACCGCTTACAATTTCGCGGGGCTTAAACAGGATAAAATGTTCGGGCAGGCTGCGCCGTATAAAACTCAACGGGGGTAACAAAGCGGTTTGAATTCTTTTGGCATACTCAATGCTGTCGGTAATATCCATTTTTTGTTTATTGGCTAAATCACGCTGTTTTTCAATCTCTTCTTTTTGTTTAAAAATCTGTACATTCTGGTCGGCCAGTTTTTTATT
>CAZWPU010000388.1:0-1658 GCA_964635605.1 uncultured Bacteroidales bacterium
CTATGCAAGAAATAAAAAATAAACGTGTAATTATTAAAAATATTCATAATTTTAATGAGATTCAGGGATCTCATATCCTATTTATCGCCGAATCTGAAAAAAAGAGTATCGATCAAATTATTGCAATAACTAAACAACAACCCATATTAACGATTGGCGAAACAAAAGGATTTGCAGAAAAAGGGGTGTTGATTAATTTTTTTGAGAAAGATAATAAGTTACGTTTTGAAATAAATGAAACAGCTGTACTAAAATCACCTTTACAAATGAGTTTTTATTTATTAAATTCAGCTAAAATAGTACAACCCGTAGAAGAATAAGATTGATGAGATTTTTTCAAAATATATCAATAAAAAATAAAATTGTTGGCATTATTTTACTTACCAGCAGCGTTACGCTTATCGTTGGTTTTATTATTATTGGTATAAATGACATTAACAGTTTGAAAAAAAATCTACTGGCTAATGCAATTTTAAATACACAATTAGTTGGAGACTACTCCGTAGCATCATTAACATTTGATGATAATAAAGGAGCCGAAGAAATTTTATCTAAGCTTGAATCTCTTCCTGATTTTATGAGTGGGGCAATTTATGACCGAAACGGATTATTATTTGCATCTTATAAAAAAACAAATGAAATATTTATTCCCCCGTTATACGATGATCCTGATAATTTAGCAGACTCAAAATATCGTTTCGAATCGGGAATATTAACCATTGAGGATCCTATTATTTATCAGGATTTTAAATATGGTATTATTATTACTGAAGTGGATTCATCAATATTAACAGACAAAATTAAAGAGTATGTTTTAATTATGATCGGCGTGTTAGCGGGTATGATTATTTTATCGTTTATCCTTGCACGTGGTTTTCAGAAACCTATATCACAACCAATACTTGAATTAGCAAAACTTACCCGGAAAATATCAAAAGAAGGTAATTACAATGTGAAAATTGAAAGAAAAAGCAATGATGAAATAGGCGTACTTTACGAGGATTTTAATAATATGCTTCAACAAATTTTAAATAGAGAAGCTGCCCGCGACAAGGCCGAAAAGAATCTGCTTGAAGCAAAAATGAAAGCCGAAGAAAGCGACAAACTAAAATCTGCATTTTTAGCGAATATGTCGCATGAAATAAGAACTCCTATGAACGCTATTCTCGGATTTACCGAATTACTTACTATGCCCGACTCGTCCATCTCATCCGAAGAAAAACAGAATTATATAAAATTAATCCATAACAGTGGAAACAACCTTGTACAACTTATTGATGATATCATTGACATCTCTAAAATTGAAGCTAGCCAATTAAAAATTATTCCTAAACCATGCGATATAAACCAAACACTAACCGACATCTATGAATCATATATAGAAATAAAAAAACAAAAAGGAAAGGAAAATATTGATCTTTCCTTTAATCTGGCTGAACCAAAACAAAATGTTATTACCCTTACCGATCCACTTCGTTTAACCCAAATTATTTCGAACCTTATTGATAATGCATTAAAATTTACCGATGAAGGATTTATAAACTTTGGTTACGAAACTCAAAAATCGGATACCTTATTGTTCTATGTAAAAGATAGTGGTATTGGGATGGATGAGAAGAAAAAAGAGTTAGTTTTTGAACGCTTTAGAAAAATTGAAG
>CAZWPU010000389.1:0-1656 GCA_964635605.1 uncultured Bacteroidales bacterium
TTTATCATTTATCGGAAGAATATGAATTATGCCAGAAATTATGCGGATTATATGATACAGCAGGAGCCTGTTTTTATTATCAGTTAAATCAGTGTAAAGGTGCATGTATTCAAAAAGAGGCGGTTGATGATTACAATTTACGAGCAAATGAATTAATTCAGAATCTGAGTTACGATAACCAAAGTTTTTTCATTATTGATAAGGGAAGGAGTGAGGAAGAAAAAAGTGTGGTTAAGATAAAAAATGGTAAATATATCGGGTTTGGTTTTATAAATGTTAATCTTGTTCGGCCTAATATTGAGAACCTTTCAGGTGCTATTCAAAGATATCCTGATAATAGAGATGTACAGCAAATTATTCGTACCTACCTTAAACAACATGCGGTAGAAAAACTTATTCCTTTTTAGATTATTAAATTTGAACATATTTTGTTTCTCCCTGTTTACCTTAAAGATTTAAAACAACATGCGATTATGAAAAATATTGTATTAATAATTTTATTAGCTATGATAAGTTCCGCTACTTTTTCTCAAAACAAATCATTTTATGATTTTAAGGTACAAACCATCGACGGAGAAAATTTTGATTTATCTACCTTAAAAGGTAAAAAGGTATTGGTAGTAAATACAGCTTCGAAATGCGGTTTTACACCACAATACGAAGACTTACAAAAACTTTATGAGAAATATAAATCTGAAAACTTTATTATTATCGGATTCCCGGCCAATAATTTTATGAATCAGGAACCAGGTTCTAACCAGGAAATAAAGCAATTTTGCTCTGAAAATTACGGAGTAACTTTTCCTATGATGACTAAAATTTCGGTTAAAGGAGATGATATTCATCCACTTTACCAATGGCTAACCGAAAAAGGCCAGAATGGAGTAATGGACTCAAAGGTGAAGTGGAATTTTCAGAAATACATGATTGATGAAGAAGGGAATTTAGTCGATGTGGCTTCGTCTAGGACAAATCCATTAGATGAACAGATTATAAACTGGATTGAAGAAAAATAGATTGCCTGCAAAAAATAAAACAATCATTAAACCGTACTCTTTTGAACGGTTTTTTTTGTAGACAGTAATGTTTCATTGATAGATTATTTTTGTATTTTTCAAAAAAAATACTGTTTTTTACAAAAAAAAATAATGAAACATTACCTAATTATAATCATAGCAGGACTTGTGCTCTTATCCTGTCAAAATGAAAAAGAGTCAGCATTATCCGGCTTATATCTTGGACAAAATTTACCTGGTGATTCGGCCGAATTATTTGCTCTGGGTATTGTTTCAACGGGAATGTCGGAACGCGATATTGCCATTTATCCTGATGGCAGTGAGATTTATTTCTGCCGAAATATGGGTAATCATAAATTTGCTACCATTTTTTATTCAAAACAAGTTGATGGTAAATGGACACAACCTGAAGTACTTGAATTTTGTCGTAATCCCAACTATACCTACATTGAGCCGTTTATTTCTCCCGATGGGGATAAATTGTTTTTTGTGAGTAATATGAACGAAGATGGGGGTGAGTCAAGATCTGCAGATGTATGGGTTTCTGAAAGGTTAAACGGCCATTGGGACAAACCCAGCAATTTAGGTGAACCTGTAAATTCTGATAAAGATGAATATTTCCCTTCCGTTACCCAAGATG
>CAZWPU010000390.1:0-1656 GCA_964635605.1 uncultured Bacteroidales bacterium
TGGCGCTGTAGTAGGTTTTATTTTTCCTTTATTTATCGATCCATCTTTAATTCATATATTTTTAAATCAACTTTTTAATTTTTAACTGCCTATGAATAAAGCTATATTTTTCGACAGAGACGGAGTCATTAATTTTGAACGAGGCGAATATACATACCTGCCTAAAGATTTTGTAATTAATGAAGGAATTATTCCATCGTTAATGAAATTACAGGAGCATGGTTTTTTATTGATTATCGTAAGTAACCAGGGTGGAATTTCAAAAGAACTGTACACCAAAGAGCAGGTTAAAAAAGTACATCAGTATTTAACAAATGAACTAAAAAAACACAAAATACAATTAACCGAAATTTATTATTGCCCCCACCATGCAGCTTTTGAGAACTGCCTATGCCGTAAACCCAAAAGCCTGATGCTGGAAAAAGCCATTGCCAGGTTTGATATTGACAACCAGGCATCTTTCATGATTGGCGACAGCGAACGAGACATATCAGCTGCCGACAAAGTTGGTTTAAATACCATTAAAATTGTACCCAACGAGAATATTGAAAAGTTTGTAGATGAAATTATCAATAATAATGAAGCCTGAAACAATAACCCAAATGATTGACTTATTAAAAAAAGATAAGCTAATCTTTAAAAAAGATTTTACTTCGGAAGATCTTACTGCTGAACTAATTTTAAAATTACAAAAGAAAATTACAAAAGAACATAAAATTATCCGGTGGTTTTTGGGAGTTACGCTACTATTAGTGTTTCTTACTTTTCTCTACTTAGAGCTAACGTTAAATAATACCACAAAATTTGCAGAACATATCGTTCGTTTTTGGTATATATTTCTCCCTATGTTAACCATCAATATCTTTCTTTCAAAATACAGCTGGAATGCAAAAAGAAACTTATTGATACTTGATTTATTAGAAAAAGAAGTAATAACCGGAACTAAATAAAATGGAATATTACAAAGACCTGCATAAAAAACCTGAACCCATAAAATTTAACTTAATTGGAGGCATTTTATTTATCCTAATAGCTATTACCTCAATTATCATTAGATTAAACGAAGGAATAAGCATTTTCTGGTGGTTTTATAGCGTTTTCTTTTTTTTATATGGCATGGTCATGATTTTACAATACCGTGGAGTAAATGTTGATAGAATATTTGGGAAGAAATTTATCAGGATTACTTCTGAAAATATTTATTACAAGCCAACCTACCAGGCAAAAGAACAAAAAATGAACTGGAATAAGATTAAAAATATAAAGTTCAATATCAATTCTGTAGATTTTGAAAGTCAGACCTCCATATTAAAGATAAGTTATCATAAGCAAGAATATAAGTACGTTAAAGAATTAAAAGATACGATTCTACAAAACGCTGAAGAAAAAAATATCCCTGTAGAAATCAACTACTAAAATCCAAACTTATGCCGGTTAACTCATTCATACTATATAATGGCAATTATCATCGTAAAGAGGATTTTGGTTTAAGCTATCAAAACAGAGCTTTTAGCTATGGCGATGCTCTTTTTGAAACCATGCATGCCAATGGTACGCAAATAAAATTTTTTACCGACCATATGATTCGCTTGCGTTTTGGCATGAAAACACTGGGAATGAAAATTCCGGTAAATATTGAGAATGACACTATCGAAA
>CAZWPU010000391.1:0-1651 GCA_964635605.1 uncultured Bacteroidales bacterium
GGATGATTGGTTTATTATTAGCTTATATTTACTACCTTACCGGAAACTGGAAAAAGAAAGTAGTCATTTAACGTTACAAGGCTCCTTCAAAAAACAATTCTTCTTTTAACTTTTTAATCTGCTTTTGGGCATAACTATAGTAATCTTTATTAACCATTACTTCTGGCTTAGTAACTTTTTCATAATACTCTATTGCTTTCATTTTATCCTCTAATTTTTCATGATAAATAGAAGCAATATCAATAATTACTTTATTCTTTCGGTAGGTTTCCCAATACCCTTTTTTTAGTTCCAGCTTAATAATTTGATTAAATTGTTCAATTGCCTTAGCGTATTCTCCCTTTGAGTAGAAATTTTTACCTATATTTTCTTTGACAGAAAAAATCAAATTATTATCGGGTTTTAACAATTCAATAGCTTCTGAGAAATACATATTGGCGGTATCTAATTTATTTTTATGCGTATAAATTTTCCCCAGATGAATATAACATTGCAAATCATTCATTCCCATAGACAATGCCTTTTTAAGATAGTGCATTGATTGATTGTATTTTTTTATTTTATAATAACTTAACGCAATACTTTTTACCACAAACTCATCCTTTGGATCTATTGCCAAAGCCTCTAAATATGCAGGGATTGCCCGGTAGTTATGGTTACGAAGCACATGAATATCGCCTATTTTAATAAACAAATATTTATCCCGGGGAGCTACTTTTGTAGCTTTATTCAGACATGCCAAAGCTTTATCAAATTCCTTTACAGATCGATATACCAGGGCCAGGTATTCATAAGCTTTTACATCTGTACTATCTAAATACAATGCTTTTTTTAACCACTTTAAAGAGTTCTCTTTATCCAATAATTTTATACTACATAAACCTAAATTTCTGGCAAGGTAGCTGTTGGTTGTATCATTAATATATAATGTGTACAATATCTTCTGTGCTCTCTCATACTCTTTTGTTTTCAGGTAATAATTTCCCAGGTTTAACCCGGCATAAATATGCGCTGAATCTTTTGCATAAGCTTGTTCAAATAGCTCTACAGCCTTTTTCTCTCTTTCCCGCTTCATTAATAATGTTGCATATTCTGTAATATAATCAATATTTTCAGGCTCTTTATCAAGTGCAATCCGAATGGCCTTTATAGCATCAGGATATTTATACATTAATTTATTGATGATTGCCTGTTGATAATAACCTGTGGGGTTTTCCGGGTTATCTCTAATAAACTCGTTGGTTAGATGTAACGCCTCGGTATACTTTTGTGTTAAAACAAGATAATTAATTTTTTCAAGAGAATCTTGAGCCTCTCCTAAAAATGGAAATAACAGGAATAAAAATACAATAACAATTTTTCTCATAGGGTTTATTTTTCTAAACTTAAAATTAATAAAAATAGTATACGTCCCCAGTAGAATTCTTTTAAATAATCATCAAAATAAGGGATATCACACTCTCTTAAACTATTTTTCTTACCTTTGCCCTGTGAATTCAAACCTTTGAAAATATATTATGATAAAATCGATGACTGGTTACGGTAAAGCCGAATGTGAGCTGAAAGATAAAAAAGTAACCATAGAGATAAAGACGTTAAACAGTAAAAACCTTGATATATTTACCAAAATACCCGGTATATATCGAGAAAA
>CAZWPU010000392.1:0-1648 GCA_964635605.1 uncultured Bacteroidales bacterium
ACCGGAAAAATGGGATTGAAAAGAAATTTAACCGTTGGAGAAATTTTTCATCAGGTTACTGAAATTATGAAATTGGCCCAAGAGAAATATAATCTTTCTTTAACCAATATTGTTTTAATGGGCATGGGAGAACCATTATTAAATTACGATAATGTTTTAAGCGCAATCCATCATATTACTTCCGAAAATGGATTGGGGATGTCTCCTCAGCGTATAACATTGTCAACCGTTGGATTGCCTAAAATGATTAGGAAATTAGCCGACGATCAGGTAAAATTTAATTTAGCCGTTTCGCTGCATGCTGCTCAGAACAAAAAAAGAAGTGATTTTATGCCTGTAAATCGACGGAATACGCTGGAAGATTTGAGAGATGCGCTGGTATATTTTAATCAGAAAACCGGGCAACGGATTACTTTTGAGTATTTATTAATGGATGGAATTAACGATTCTTTAAACGATGCCAAAGATTTAGCTGAGTATTGTAAAAATTTCCCGGTAAAAATTAATGTTATTGAATACAATTCTACCCGTGATAAACGATTTAGAAAATCACCGAACGAAACATTTGATCAGTTTGTAACTTTTTTGAAAAGTAAAAATTTAGTGGTAAATGTTCGTCGTAGCCGGGGGCAGGATATTGATGCTGCCTGTGGCCAATTGGCAGGGAATAAGAAATAACTTATTTTTTAATATAAGTCTATTTTTTTAAAAATTCGATAGAAATTTGTTTGGGAAGACACTTTTATATTTTCACAATTAAAGGCCGGCCTATTTCGAATAATTCGATTTTTTTTAACTTCTAAGGGTTTGTAATGTTTACTTACCGAGGTTTCCATAAAATCAAAATCAGCATGATCAATGATTAAAAGTCCTTCCTTTTTTAACTTTTTATCCAACAGTTTAAGTTGTTCCTGAAATTTAGAAAAAGGATAACTACTTTTTTTTATCTCATAATTACTTCTGTTCTCGGAATTTTGAAATACAGCCAGACAAAATATAATATCAAGATTAGTTCGTTTTTTAAATTCTTTTGATAATGAATGAAGAAAAATATTTTTAGGATGGTTAAAATTCTTTTTTGCTTTTCTCAGGCAATATTTATTGATATCCGTACCATAAATTATTGAATGAGGAAATAGTTTTCTAAGTGTATTTACCTCTTCGCCGGTAGAGCATCCAAATGAAAGGATATTTATCGTTTTATCGTTCTTGATATAGTCTTTACAAATTTTAAATATAACCGGATATCGTTTGAATTTTGTAAAAGTTGATTTCTGGTGAATATTTTTAGGGTATATAAAACGGGAAATTTTTTCTGACCGATATTGCGGATTCACACAAAATTTTCCAAACAAATAAAAGGTTAAAATAATTTTAAAACATATCTGGGCAAAAATATTAGTGGACTCATTTAAATTTAATATTTGCTGTTTGATTTTATGCATCACTTTTATCAAAAGTCAACACTTAATTGTTTGTCTAATAAGCGAAAACTCATTCGGTGATAGGATGTTGGGCCAAATTTCTTAATAGCCTCCCGGTGTTGTTTGGTAGGGTACCCTTTGTTTTTTTTCCAGTTATATTCCGGATGTAATTCGTGGAGCTCATTCATAATATCATCACGATAGGTTTTTGCCAGGATCGATGC
>CAZWPU010000393.1:0-1643 GCA_964635605.1 uncultured Bacteroidales bacterium
ATTGCCCTTGGTCCTATGCTGGAAGATATCTTCAAAATTCCTGTTTTTATCAACAACGACGGGGATCTTTTTGCATACGGCGAAGCCATTGCAGGAATACTTCCTGACATCAATAAAACTTTTGAAAAAAAGAATATTCACCGAAAATACAAAAATTTACTGGGCATTACGTTGGGAACAGGTTTTGGTGCGGGGATAGTTCACAATAATAACCTTTATTTGGGTGACAATGCTGCGGGAGCTGAGATATGGCTATCACACAGCGCATTGGAGCCTAATCAGTTTGCTGAAGAAAATATCAGCATACGTGCTATTCAACGAAATTACAATGCATTAAGTAAAAACAGCCACATAAAAAATCTCACCCCCAAGGATATCTATGATATTGCTTTGGGAACTAAAAAAGGAGACCAAAAGGCTGCCATGAAAAGCTTTGAGCTGTTTGGAATGTCTCTGGGAGATGTTCTTGCCAATGCGCTGACTCTTCTCGACTGTAATATTGTTATCGGTGGGGGATTATCCAATGCTTATGAGTTATTTGCACCTGCAATGATGGATCAGCTTAATGGTGAATTAACAGCATTTAACGGAACAACAACCAAAAGGCTCGAAATAATGGTTTATGACCTGGAAAATAAAAAAGAAAAAAAATCTTTTTTTCAAGATACTGAGCATAAAATTAAAGTTCCGTTAAGTAATCGTGAAGTAATCTATAATATGCATAAAAAAATTGGCATTGCCCGTTCTAAACTGGGCACAAGTCAGGCTGTAGCTATAGGGGCTTATGCTTTTGCATTAAATACATTATAACCTAAAAATGAATAATACATTACCAATAAATTTTCTAACACTAAAAATATTTACAAGATGTTTAAAATTATTCTTTTAGCCGGTTTTTTATCCTTTTTTGTAAATGCTCATGCTCAGGAGTGGCAATTAATGCCTCTACCCAAAACAATTGAGCCTTTAAAAGAGCAATTCCGAATCCCCACCGATGGAATCCGGTTTGAAATTACAGGAGACTATCATCAAAGGATAAATGATAATACACAATGGTTTCTTAAACGCCTGAGTAAAAAAACATCCATCCCTTTTTTACCGGGAAAGGGTAAAGTGATCAACATTCATATAAATAAGCCTGGAGAAGTAAAGTTAAAAGAAAATGAATCCTACCAGCTCACGATTAACAATCAGCATATTTCCATACATGCAGAAACCGATTTAGGAGCTATTCATGCCTTAGAAACTTTAATTCAATTAACAACATTTGATACGGAGGGTTATTATTTCCCGGGAGTAAAAATAATGGATGAACCCAGGTTTCCCTGGAGAGGATTAATGCTTGATGTTTGCAGGCATTTCCTTCCTGTCGAAGTAGTTAAACGGAATATTGATGCTATGTCAGCTGTAAAACTGAATGTTTTACACCTTCATTTAACCGAAGATCAAGGATTCAGAATCGAAAGCAAAAAATTCCCTCAACTGCATGAAGAAGGTTCAAACGGTGAATATTTTACTCAGGAAGAAATGAAGGAAATCATTCATCATGCAAATATTAGAGGGATAAGGGTAATGCCCGAATTTGACATGCCCGGACACACCACTTCATGGATGGTGGGTATGCCCGAATTAGCATCTGCACC
>CAZWPU010000394.1:0-1639 GCA_964635605.1 uncultured Bacteroidales bacterium
TAATTTCCACATTAATCGCATGGCCAGTCATTTATTTTATTGCAAAAAACTGGTTACAGAGTTACCAATACAAAATCCCTTTAGGAATTGGATTTTTCTTAATAGGATTGCTGATTGCTATTACCATTGCCATTCTAACAATTAGCTACAAAACCATTAAATCAGCACGGTTAAATCCCGCATCATGTTTGAGGTATGAATAACGATTTTAAAAAAAACACCACAAAAGTAAGGGAAATATATCTTCCCTTACTTTTGTGGTGGCAAGTCTTTGGCTAAAGTATCTTCGAGGAGTTCAACAGCTGTTTTAATAAAATAGGTACATTTTTTATTAAAGACATCGGCTTCCTTCGCTTTTTTAAGGTCTTCTTCAGAGTTTATATCAAAATTAATTAATGATTTACAGTTGATGCTGCCATGCTTTTGTGCAAAAATACGTGAGAAATCCTGAATTAACTGGTTGGTTATTTTCCGGGATTGCTCACTTTCCCCGTCTTGTTGATAATTACCTTTTAGATAACCGATAACCATAAAGGCTCCGGTAATGGCTCCGCAGGTTTGTTGCAAGCGTCCCATTCCTCCGCCAAAACCGGCAGCAAGCTTCAAAGTCGTTTCTTCGGAAAGATTTAAGACATCAGTAAAAGCAACAACTACTGATTGTGCACAATTATACCCTTCAGCATAATATTTCAGTGCTTTTTCAGATCTTTTCATCAAAAATATTTAGGCTAATTTCTTTCGATTAATGACCTGATTAAACTTCTCTTTAAAAGTTTGATTACAATTAACCAAATTATATTTTGGCAGGTAAGGGCGTGTAAAATCAATCTCTATTCGAGCGGAAGGATTATTTTCCAAATGCCCGATAACTTTTAAAAAATCCTGTACAATTTCGTATTCAATATATTCTAAATCAAGCGGATCTTTAAGTTTTAACTTTTTCCCATTTTTATAACAAGTAAGTTTCATAAGATATTATATTTTTTATCTGATTTAAACAAAAACCAGACCAAAACATTTAATATTTTCTAAATTAAAGATAATGAATATTTTACTAACCCTAAAATTTATTAACAAATATTTTAGTCTGTAAACTTTTAATAAATTTTCCTATTTAAAAAAAGAGATGCAGATTCTTTGTATTAAGTTGCGTCAGGATAACAAATAATTAGAAATGAGAAATTAAAATTAAGAAATAAAGCAGCCTACTCTTCACAATACTCACCCATCATATTACTTATTTTTTCTAAATAGTAACATTGATCTTTCTTTTTAAGATGCAAACGTTTAATCGTATATTCTGCTTCTTCCTGAATCCATGGTAGCATGGAGCGTGAACTGCAAAATTCAAAAGGATCTTCATTCCAGAAAATATCCAGAATATTCTCTTTTAACTTATCAACGACTGTTTGGGCTGTAATTATTTTCGATTTATAATCTTCTACTTTCATAAAGAAAAAATTAAGATTATGTACTATTAATAATAATGCAAATTAGAAATTTTAAATTATATAATAAATGCTTTATACAATAAAAATACATATTCTTAAACATATAAGAATAAAAGTGTTTAACATATAATGCCATTTTAGCATAAAAATCTATATTTACCTGAAATCTTTTCTCAAAATCAATTTAG
>CAZWPU010000395.1:0-1639 GCA_964635605.1 uncultured Bacteroidales bacterium
TAATGAGTATTATGGATATTGAGAATTGGAGAATTACCAGGATGCTGCGTAATTTCCCATTTTTCATAGCGTCCTTGGTTTTTCCTTTCAATACATTAACTGGTTTAAAAGCAGATAAGTAGAAGGCCGGGTAACTGCCTGCCAAAAAACCTACGAATAATGAAATAGTTATTAGTGAGGGAATTGTATACCAGTTACTGATCAGATTTAATTTTAATTGTACTTCTAAAAGATTATTAAAATAGGGTAAGGTTAAATGAATAATAATTATTGATACCAGAAGAGCAATAAAAGATAAAAGTACCGATTCGGTTAAAAATTGCTGAATGAGCAACCCTTTGGATGAGCCACTAACTTTTTTAATCCCTACCTCTTTGGCACGTTTAGCAGCTTGTGCAGTAGCCAGATTCATGAAGTTTATAGCTGCTATTATAATAATTAATAAGGCAATGCTTCCAAAGATATACAGATATTTTGGGTTATTAGCAGCTTTTGTTTCTTGCTGTATTTCAGGCTGAAGATGTATTTTATCAAGCGGTTGTAAAAACATGGAATATCTATTTCCCTTAGATAAAAATTCGTCCAACTCAATCCCTAAAAATTGTTGAAGGAGCGGACCTACATGCTTAGCTATTAAACCGGGGATTTTATCTTCAACATCTTGTTGGCTTGTTCCGGGTTTTAATAACAAGTAGGTGTTAAAACTGTTTGATAACCAATCGCTATTAAGGGCTCTGGAGTTTGATATAAATGAAGAAACTAAATCGGCTTCGATATGTGAATTATCAGGCAAATCTTCAAAAATCCCACTCACTCTATAAAGCGATGTGTCATTGCCAATTTTTATCATTTGCCCCATCGGATCGCTATTACCAAATATTTTTTTAGCCGTTGATTCGGACAAAACAACTTTAAAAGGTTCATTTAGTACCTTATTAATGTTGCCTTTGATTAACGGGAAGTTAAAAATTTTAAAAAAAGTTGAATCTGCCTCAGTATAATTGTTTATAGAAAAATGTTTTTCTTGATATTTTATTACACTTTCTCCCCCGACGTTAAACCTTACAAAATTTTCAACCTCAGGGAATTCTTCTAACATCGCAGGTCCTGCCGGGGATGAAGTATATGCACCAATAACTTCCTGACCACCAATTTTGCCGTCTAATACAAGTCGATAAATACGCGCTTTATTTTCATGAAATTGATCATAACTCAGTTCATACACCACATATAATGAAATCAATAAACTACAGGCAATCCCAATGGATAATCCTAAAATGTTAATGGTTGTATAGCCTTTTTGCCGGTTAAATGAGCGGAAACTGTGTTTAATAATATTTTTAATCATCGGTAATGAATTTTTTTTAAGTTTATTAGTAAGACGAATGAGGCACTAATCAGTTACAGTTGACCGAAAAATAGTATAAAAATTTAAATTAGTTGTCTCATAATCAGGATTTTTATTCAAATAATATAAGTAAGATTAATTTTTTATCGGTAAAATTGCAATAAATGATGTTTTTTTCGTCAGGATAAATATGACAAAAGACAATAAACATACCCGTGTTTTATCTTTTATATCATCCGAATACCGGCAGATGATAAACTATGTTAAAAAGTATTTTAACGAAAAGTATTA
>CAZWPU010000396.1:0-1634 GCA_964635605.1 uncultured Bacteroidales bacterium
ATTCAATTCTTTTTCCCATTGAAAAAACTAAATTTCTGATTTCTGGATTACGTTTTAATAATTGCTCACTTAAGGCATTTTTTTTGTATTTTTCTCTGTAATTTATTATAAACCGAGAACTTTTCACAAATAAAAAAGCCATTCCTAAAGAAATAATAAAATGATACAGAATATCAGGGATAAAAGATAATACATTTATAAAATTATCTTTTAGAAAGAATACAAATAGCGTATTAATTAGTAAATAAACAAGAAATATACTTAAACAAATAGCACAAAAAGCGCGGAATCTAAATAATTGATAATAAAAAGCTATTAAGATAAATGGTAAACCTGATACTCCAATATATATTAATACAACATTAAACTGGTTATTATTTATTCCAAAAAGAATTAAGTATATTAGATTAAATGAAAAATAGAAAACACTTAATTCTGATAAGTTTATATTAATCCCTAATAAAGAAACATTTGATGTTATAATCGAACTACAACTTTTTTCTTTATTAATGTTACAGTAATTGACAATAAATTTATTTGAACCACCTTCTTTAATAATCAATGCATTAATAGATAAATAAATGCCTGCAATATTTAACAGAGTTACAAAAAATAAAACGTTATCAATTAAAAATAATCTGGTTAGAAGTGAAATTACGATTATTAGAAATATGAAAAAATGCAAAGATGTTGTAGGTCTTTTCTTTACTGATAATTCATTATCGCTTTTAATTACTATCCCACTCCATAACTGTAAAAATTGATTAATAGATAGTTTAATAGTTTGGTTTTTTTGAAAATCAAACACTTTTACAAAATCATGATTTATTGTTTTCAACAAAACAAATACCCCATCATTAATAGTAAAATGTAATATAAAAGATGAGCCCTGTTGATCTATAAGTGTTGAAAAATCTGTTTTATATGCAACTGCTTTTACGTTAAAGTAACGTAATGTTTGAATAATAGAAAAAGCAGAAGGCAAATGTGGATCAGAATTATGAACTAAAGAAATCTCGGTTCTTCTTGCTTTAACTCCTTGCTTTTTTAAAAATTCTTGCAATAAGGGACTAATGTAATCAACAAACATTGTTTACTGTAATTCAAGCAAATTAATATTGGTGTTTGACTTTTGTTTATCTGAAAAAATATCCAATCCCGTTTCAGCCTTAATATAGGAGCCCTGATTGTTGAGAAATTTATTCTTTAATGTTAGAAACTTAATTCGCTTCGTTTTAATAAATTTACCACTAGGAGTAACTGATTCAGAAAAGTAAATTGGCTCTTTTACTTGTTCAATACCTCGAAGAGTAAAAGTAAAAATTTGTTCATTATCATAAACTTTTACAATCAAACCTGATAAACCCATAAATTTCCATGGACCTTCACTAACAGGTATGGAATTTGTAAACCAAGCCGTATATTCCCTGCCACGAAAAGAACAACTTGCTTTTTGACATAAATAGCCTAAAATCTTTGTAGTATCGCTATGAATTTGCCATTTTTGTACATGTAAACTATCTATATAAAGGTAATCATCAGTTGAAATACCATCTACTACAGTCATTCTGTTTTTAGCATAATTTTTATATATAAATTCCTTAGAACGACGATATGGGAAATTTTCAGCAGGT
>CAZWPU010000397.1:0-1632 GCA_964635605.1 uncultured Bacteroidales bacterium
CCGCCTCTCGCTACTGAAAGCAGCATGGATATTTCTTGCTGCTTTTTTGTTTTTATTTTTTCAAACTCGATTTTCTTTCCACCAGTTCAGTATTTAAAATGGTGGTCACCGGGCCGTAATTCTCGTTACTTTGGATTCTTTTGAGTAATAATCTTGCCGCATTCTGTCCCATTTCAAACCCTTTTTGATCTACCGTAGTAAGTTCGGGTTCTGATATCTGAGATATAAAGGAATTTGTAAATCCCACTACCAGAAAGTCGTTAGGAACATCTTTATGGATAGATTTTATTGCTTTTATTGCTCCAACAGCAGTAAGGTCATTTACGGCAAAAATTCCGTCGATAGTAGGTTGTCGTCGTAATAGTTCCGGAATTAATTGGAAAGCATGTTCTTTAGTATCACAAATCTGTATTGAGTAATCGTGAATGGGCAGGTTTGTTTCGTTAAGTGCAGCAAGATAACCTTCTTTTCGATTTTTGCCAATATCTAAATTTAACGGGCCTGCCAGGTGAATAATGTTCTTACAGCCATTATCAATTAAATGCTTTGTGGCTTTGTAAGCGCCATCATAATCATCAACAATAACTCTGTCTGCATTAACCACATCGCACGAGCGGTCAAAAAATACCATTGGCACACCAATTTCTTCTATATTTTTAAAATGATCGAATTGCATGGTTGTTTTGGCCATAGAGATAATAAAACCGTCAATATTGCTGGAAAGCAAGGCTTGTACATTTTCCACTTCTTTGTAATACGATTCGTTCGACTGGGCAATAATGATATGATAACCGGCTTCGTTAGCCACTTTTTCTATACCACTTATTACGGTTGAAAAAAAATAGTGAATAATTTCCGGTATGATCACACCTATTATTTTGCTTTCTTGTTGTAAAAGGCTTAAAGCAACTTTATTGGGTTTGTAGTGTAATTTTTCAGCTAAATCTTTTACATTCTTTTTGGTTTGAGGATTGATATCCGGATGATCTTTTAACGCTCTGGAAACAGTAGAGGGAGAAATATGTAGAATTTTTGCAATATCTTTTATCGTTACCTGATGGCCTCTCATGGTTGAAACAATATGTTAAATTTTTGTTATGAAGAACGGAAAACTAATCCAATTCTCAAACATTTTAATGAAAATTTAAGAAAAAGTTTATATAAATAAAAATATATTATAAAAGTTTACCCTCCTTTAAATTCGTTTCGCAAACGTTTGAAACAACATGTACACAACTTTTATACTTGTCTAAATATTTGATAATAACTGAGATGTGGTTGATTTTGGTGGAGTGTTTTTGTAATTTTAACAATGAAAATTTAACCCTATAAATAAATTATCAAAAATATGGAAAAGATTCGTTTAACGTTAATTTTAACATTACTTAAAATTCTTATTCCTGGCGTTGTTTTATCTCAGATTACGGTAACAGGTACCGTTACGGATGCTGATGAGGGAACAACTCTACCTGGAGTTAATATTCAGGCGGAAAATACAGGAATTGGTACAATTACGGATGTTGATGGCAATTATTCGATTACGGTACCAGAAAATGCTGTTTTATTGTTTTCTTATATTGGCTATGCCACACAAGAGGTGGAAATAGGCAATAGAACAGTAATTAATATTGC
>CAZWPU010000398.1:0-1629 GCA_964635605.1 uncultured Bacteroidales bacterium
GATTCTAAAAATCCGGCAAGGTCGCGGTTCGTTTTATCAATATATTTAAATAATAGATAGATTTGGAAAATAATAATCAATCCCACTAAAAAAGGAGTAATAAAATATTCGAGGGTGATCGTATAGAAAAAAAGAAATATTGTTGCTGTTAACAACAATATTCTGAAAATAGTTACAAATCTAAAATTCCTAAAGACCATATTTTTCCATTCTTCGATACAATGATGTTCGCGTTAATCCGAGCATGTTGGCAGCTTGAGATACATTGCCTTGATTTTGTTTCAGCACTTTTTCAATTACTGTTTTTTCTATGTCGTCGAGATTATATGTGTCAAGTTCAAGCTCTCCAACTTTATCTTTTCTGGATGAAAAGATAAAATCATCAGGTTGTAATGTGTCCGAATCACTCATGATAATAGCTCTTTCGATGGCGTGTTGAAGTTCACGAACATTGCCTGGCCACTGGTATTTCGATAATTTCTGCATGGCTTCGGCGTTAATACCTTTAATTTTTTTACGATATTTTTTAGAATATACTCCGATGAAGTGTTTGGCTAATAATGGAATATCTGTAACTCTTTCTCTTAAAGGCGGGAGATGTATTTCAACGGTATTGATACGATACAAAAGATCTTGCCTGAAGTTTTCATCATCAACCATTTGGTGAATATCGTTGTTTGTGGCGCAAATAAGCCGTACATCTATTGGTTTTGATTTTGTAGCTCCTACGCGTGTTATTTCGCGGCGTTCTAATACCGTAAGCAATTTAGCCTGCATGGGTAATGACAGGTTCCCAATTTCATCTAAAAATAAGGTACCCCCTGAGGCAATTTCAAATCGTCCGGATTTATCTTTTTTTGCATCGGTAAATGCGCCTTTTACATAGCCAAACAGTTCACTTTCAAAAAGGGTTTCAGCTATTGAGCCCAAATCTACATTGATAAATACTTCATCTTTGCGAATTGAATTGCGGTATAGCGCTCTTGCAACCAACTCTTTCCCTGTGCCATTTTCTCCTAAAATTAATACATTAGCATCTGTTTTGGCTACTTTTTTGATGGTAGCAAAGACTTGCTGCATTTCGGGTGAATTACCAATAAATTCATGAAACGGTTCATCCTGAATGGCACTAATTTCTTTTTGTTTTTTTCGTAAATCCGTAGCTTCGTTTTTTGAACGGCGTAGTTTTATGGCCGATGAAATGGTGGCTAGTAATTTTTCATTTTGCCAGGGTTTCAAAATAAAATCGGTAGCTCCTGATTTTATAGCTTTTACTGCTTTCTCGGCATCGCCGTAAGCGGTAATAAATACCACAACAGCATCAGGATCAATCTCCATGATTTTTTCGAGCCATTTAAAACCTTCCTGTCCACTAATAGCATCCTGCGTAAAGTTCATATCCAAAAGAATGACATCATAAACATTTTCGTGTAATAATTCAGGAATAACTGAAGGATCCGTTTCGGTTTGGATTAGCTCAACATGATTTTTTAATAAAAGTTTTAGGGCGAAAAGAATATCTTCATTATCATCAACAGCCAATATTTTACCAATTTTTTCACTCATAAGAATGTTTATTATATGTTTTTACAAAGGTAAATATACAATTAATTTTTTAAGAAAATAAGA
>CAZWPU010000399.1:0-1624 GCA_964635605.1 uncultured Bacteroidales bacterium
ATGATGAGTTGACCTGTTGTTGTTTGATATGAAAATATATAAGCCAGAAAACTCAATAGTAAAAATTTAATTTTCATTTTTTTGACATTATTTTTTATGCTAAGTTAATTATTTACCTGTAATTTTATAATGTTTTTTGATAGGAACCATAATCAGGAACTGTAGTTAGTTTATTTTATCTTTGTTTAAAACCTGTATGAATATATGAAATTACTTTATAATATCTTTTTGAATAGAAATTTTATTTTGGTTTTTGCCGTGATCATGGGAATGGTTTTAGGCGATTATGCCCTTTATTTAAAAGACTATACCATATATGTTCTTGCCATTACTATGATATTTTCAACAACTGGTATCGGGTCGAAAGCACTACTGCCTTTAAAAAAGCTTATCAAACCTATGCTAGTTGGAACTGTATTAAATTATTTTGTTTTTGGCATTGTTGTACTCGTTCTTGCCTGGTTTTTAATGCCTACTAAAGAGTTGTTTATGGGGTTTGTGGTTATTGTAGCAGCTCCGCCGGGTGTTGCTGTAATCCCATTTGCCGGTATATTAAAAGGAGATATTGAATACTCAATTTTAGGTGTGTTTGGGGCTTTTTTAGCTTCTATTGTCATTGCACCGGCAATTATTGAACTCTTTGCTGAAAATACCGGTGTAAGCTCATGGTCGCTGTTTATGTTGATGATTAAGTTAGTTCTGGTACCATTGATTTTATCCAGGTTGTTATTATTTAAACCTGTATTCAAGTATGTTGCAAAAATTCGGGGAAAGGTTGTAGACTGGGGTTTTGCCATCATTATTTTTACAGCTGTCGGAATGAATCGAGACGTTTTCTTTTCCAATCCGGTGGTTTTGTTGTTATCCACAATTGTTTTATTAGCGGCTACATTCGGTATAGGAACTATCTATGAATTATTTTCTAAAAAAATGGGTATAAAGCCCGGTCGGTCAATTACCCAGGTATTATTACTTACCATTAAAAGCTCTGGTTTTTCAGTGGTAACAGCGCTTACATTATTTGGTAAAGAAGCGGCAATACCTTCAGCAATTTTAGCTGTAATAGTTTTATTATATTTGTTATTCCTTTCGATAAGGATGGAAATTAAAAAAAGATAATTATTTTGAAAGTAAAAATTCTTGGCACAGGCACATCACAAGGCGTTCCGGTAATTGCATGTAATTGCAAAGTTTGTCAATCAACCGATCCAAACGACCATCGTTTACGAACATCTGCATTGGTTGAAGTAAATGGTGTAAATATTGTTATTGATGCAGGCCCTGATTTCAGGCAACAAATGCTACGCGAAAAAGTAAAAGATATTGATGCCATTTTAATTACACACGAACATCGCGATCATATTGCAGGATTGGATGATGTTCGGGCCTTTAACTTTATGAATCATAAACCGATCGAGATATATGCTGAGAAAAGAGTTCAAAAAGTTATTAAATCTGAATTTTTTTACTCTTTCGAAGAAAAAAAATACCCCGGCGCCCCTCAAATAAATTTGCATAATTTAGGGTTAGAACCCTTTAAAATTAAAAATGTAGAAATAACACCTATTCAGGTCTTTCATTATAAACTCCCGGTGTTTGGTTTCCGCATTGGTGATTTTTCTTA
>CAZWPU010000400.1:0-1624 GCA_964635605.1 uncultured Bacteroidales bacterium
GGAGTAAACTTTATTCATAAAAAAAACAAAACTTGTTCAAATCTCCATGCTTTCGTTGGAGATTTTATTATTTTTAATACCTACATTTGTATTGATAAAATGATTTGCAAAATTTAATATTTACTGAATGAAATTAGATGTTTTATTAGGCCTACAATGGGGCGACGAAGGAAAAGGGAAAATTGTTGATGTATTAGCACCAAACTATAATGTAATAGCACGTTTTCAAGGTGGCCCTAATGCCGGTCATTCTTTAGAATTTAATCAAATTAAGCATGTTTTACACACAATCCCCTCAGGTATATTTAACCCAAATACAATAAATATTATTGGCAACGGTGTAGTTATCGACCCTGTAATTTTTAAGGAAGAAATTAATGAGTTAAAAAAACTTAACATAGATATTCAAAAAAATCTTTTTATTTCTAAAAGAGCTCATCTTATTTTACCCTCACACAGAATTTTAGATGCAGCATCGGAAGCTTCCAAAGGAAAAACAAAAATCGGATCAACCCTTAAAGGTATTGGCCCTACTTATATGGATAAAACCGGACGAAATGGATTACGTATTGGAGATATAATCAATCCTGGATTTAATGATAAATATGAGTTTCTGAAAAATAAACACCGCGAAATTTTAAAACAATACGATTTTGAGTACAACCTTACAGCGTACGAAGAAAAATGGCTGCAGGGAATTGAATTAATAAAACAATTTAAGCTGATTGAAAGTGAACATTTAATTAATCAATATTTACAGGAAGATAAAACCATTTTAGCTGAAGGAGCTCAAGGAACTTTGCTTGATATCGATTTTGGTTCCTACCCTTTTGTTACTTCATCAAATACTATATGTGCCGGCGCATGTACCGGACTTGGTGTGGCTCCGAATAAGATAGGCAATGTGATTGGGATTTTTAAAGCATACTGTACCAGAGTAGGCAGTGGCCCATTCCCTACCGAGCTGGAAAATAACGAAGGAGAAAAATTACGTAAACAGGGCCATGAATTTGGCGCTACCACAGGCCGTCCCAGAAGATGCGGATGGCTCGACCTGCCAGCACTAAAATTTGCCGTTATGCTGAATGGTGTTACCGAACTGGTAGTTACCAAAGCTGATGTCCTCTCGGGATTTGAGACCATTAAAGTTTGTACTCATTATATATTAAATAATAAGACAGTTGATTTCTTACCTTACGAAGTTAATGAACCATTGCAACCTGTTTATAAAGAATTTAAAGGATGGAAAGAGGACATTACCAAGATAAAATCATTTACTGACTTACCCGAAACGTTTAAATTCTACTTGCAATTTATCGAAGATGAAATAAAAGTACCCATAAAAATTATTTCTGTAGGCCCTAACCGAAATGAAACGATACAAAAATAAAAGGAATGTTTTTAATGCATCCCTTTCTCCTGAAATTGTTTCATATATTGCTTATCGGTGCCCATGATATGTTTTAGCAAAGCAAAAAATAAAAAAAGCTGCCTTTACAGACAGCTTTTTGTTATATAAAATACAAACGTATCTTTTAGTTATTTTCACCATTTGGCGCTTCGGCATCTGAAGGTAATTCTAATCCATAACCTTGTTTTACATCGGCTTTTTTAAGCATAAAGG
>CAZWPU010000401.1:0-1621 GCA_964635605.1 uncultured Bacteroidales bacterium
ACCTTGTCCTAACGGGCCTGTTCTATCTCCTCTTGGCATAATTACCTCCTCTTTTTTGGTTTCTATTGGTACAACATTTACCATGACCAAATCCACCTGCTAAATTCAAAAGTCGCTTTGAGTGGCATGACGGACATTCTAAAACTTCATCATTAAATGTTGTTCTGAACATATGCCCGCAATCTAAACATTTAATAATATTATTTTTAAAATGAATATTTCCACCTTCAATCTCCAGCATTTTACCGCCAATAATAAAATCAGCAATTTTTTTCCGGGCTATTTCAATAAGCCGGGTAAATGTAGACCTGGAAATCTCCATCTCTTCCGCTGCTTCTTCGTGCGAAAAACCTATTTGGTCAGCTAAACGGAAAGCCTCAAATTCATCTAAAAATAAAATTACAGACTCCAGGTCAGCTCCTTTAACACCAATAGGTTTAAAGCTCTTAAAAACCGGTGGCTCAAATACTAATCGATTATTTTTTGGTCTTGGCATATTTTTATAACTAAATTCTGGACAAATATAATGAACATATGTTCATAATGCAAGCTTTTTTTGTATATATTTGTAAAAAATTTTACTATGAATATTCAAGAACAAAAGATAAAAGCTGAAACCAGGCAGGTTAAGGTTGTTTTTAAAAATTTAATAAACGACCATAATACGTTATTCGGAGGAATTGCTTTACAATGGATGGATGAAGTAGCTTATATAACAGCGACTCGCTTTTGCCGAAAAAAAGTAGTCACCGTATCAACAGGGAAAATCGATTTTAAAAAACCCATCCCCTATGGTACAATTGCTGAACTTATTGGTTCTGTCGAAAAAGCAGGTACGGTAAAACTAGAAATTAATGTAAAAATCTTTATTGAAGAAAAATATTCAGACAACAGAGAACTAGCTGTTGAAGGTAATTTTATTTTTGCTGCTGTTGATGATAACAATCTTCCGGTAAAGCTATTCGATTAACCGGTGTATTTAAATTAGCTAACCATCACTTAATCTTTTAAAACTAATTTATATTTCACCAATTTACTAACTCGTCTGCCGAAGTTTTAGCGGAGATAGATTTACAAATCTACCCATTTACACTAATAAATAACACCTGAACCAATCAATTCATCTTCATCATACCATGCGGCGAACCTGCCGCCGGCAGGCAAGCTGTCAACTAAAAAACAATTGGTTTTAATTTATTGTGCCAGAACCGACTAGCTCGGCATTTTTATACCATGCTGCAAATTGGCCGGGAGCGATTCCACGCTGTGGTTTTCCAATCAGGGTTGCCCGCTGTAATGGCTGACGATATCTAACCCTAACCAAATAATCTTTCATATCATTTGCTGCTAATTTTAAATCTTCGCGAACCCAATGCACTTCATCCGAAGCAATAAACAGTCCGCTACGATACAATCCCGGGTGGTTGTCGCCTTTGCCGACATAAACAATATTCTCATCAACATCTATAGCAATAACATACATGGGTTTATCCGTACCTCCTATGTTCAAACCTTTTCGTTGCCCGATGGTATAAAAATGGGCTCCACGATGCTTTGC
The DNA here is from genome assembly GCA_964635605.1 of uncultured Bacteroidales bacterium. GTDB lineage: Bacteria > Bacteroidota > Bacteroidia > Bacteroidales > UBA12077 > UBA12077. The sequence continues at coordinate 1,559 of CAZWPU010000401.1, forward strand.
CAATACTTTTCCATCTTCTCTTTGGTATTTATAGGCTTTTGCTATCGCTTTTATATCATCAGA
>CAZWPU010000402.1:0-1621 GCA_964635605.1 uncultured Bacteroidales bacterium
ATGGGATTTCCAGGATGGGGTGTTTGTTTATTTTATACATAGCTCAAAATATTTTTAAAATTTTAGTGGCCTAAAGTAACTACGCATCAACAAAATATCATATGATTTTTGTCAGGGCAAATAAAAAACACCTGTCAATAAATACAAAATACGATTAAAAGTAAGGGTAAGGGTAAAAAATAAAACACAAACTAATAAAAAACTTCTATCTCTATATTTTCAGCATTTGCATATTTAACCAGATAGTGCTGCAACTGATTAAGATAAATCTCCAAATCATTTTTCCCGCTAAAGGATATAATATTCATCGAAAGATTTTCTGTTTCAGCAGTGATTTTTACTCGTTCCGAGTCGCTGGTAGGACTACCAAACTTACCTTCCCTGTCTTCAAATACCGGAAGGTTTTCAATATTTAATAATCCTCGTCCAATGCCATAATATTCATCCTCTTTGGTGCCTATCGTAAATTGAACCGGAGGCTGTAATTTAAAAATATCAAAAGCACAAATAGAATAAAAAGAAGTAATTGAAACCAGGTTATTGATATCCACAATATTATTGATTTTATAAATGCCCTTTTCTTTTACGATACGCCGCAACAATGCTTCGGAAGACAAACGGTAACGGGCAGGGTCTTTGCCTAAAGCTTTATATGCTTTTCGCGAATGTGCAATGGGTGGTAACTTTGAAATATCCTGTATGGTATATTTTTTTGAAAAATCATTACAGGCCTCATCTAATAATTGATGCAATTCATCAACAGACTCTTTTACCCGGACCTTTGCCTGTATACTTCCAATAGCTATATTATCCAACTTATTTTTAAAACTATCAGCAATATGTATTTTTATCATGCGCCATTTTCGTTTTATTTCGTTTCGTTGTATCTTTAATAAAAATAAACACTTTAGATATTTACTTGTTGTAAAGATAAGCATCAATAAAAAAATAAATATGGAACACACAGTAAAAATTCTAAAAACGGAAAATATAACCCATGATGTAAAACATTTTGTTTTAGAAAAGCCTGAAGGATATACTTTTGAGCCGGGACAGGCCACCGCTTTATCTATCCATAAAAAAGGACATGAAGATGAGAAACGTCCTTTCACGTTTACCTCATTAAACAGTGACCCTCATCTGGAATTAATTATTAAAATTTATGATGATCATGATGGTGTAACCAAAGCGTTGGGAAAATTACAAAAATCGGACGAACTGATTATTGGCCCACCCTGGGGTACCATCAGCTACAAAGGCCCTGGTTATTTTATTGCCGGCGGGGCAGGAATAACCCCATTTATAGCCATTTTCAGACACCTGCAAAAAGAAAATCAGTTAAAGGATAATATCCTTTATTTTTCTAATAAATCAACAAAAGATATTATTTTGAAAGAGGAGTTTGAAAAAATGCTGGGAAATCGATTTATTAATTTAATTACCCATGAAGAGACGGACAAATATATTCACCGCTTTATCGACAAAGACTTTTTAAAAGAGAAAATCAACGATTTTTCAAAACATTTTTATATCTGCGGCCCACCCAAAATGACGGAAAGTATACAGGAAGCATTAAAAGAACTGGGAGCAAAACCTGATGCATTGGTGTTTGAATAAAAAT
>CAZWPU010000403.1:0-1614 GCA_964635605.1 uncultured Bacteroidales bacterium
GGCTTTTTAACGCATTTGCCTTTGCTTTTTTTACTTTTCTTTCCGCAAAACCCTGAAGTTTATACCATTAACTCTATTTATCACTATATATTCTTATTTATATTTTTTACCTATTACCTTTCGTATCCTATTGTTTTACCCACAATTAATTTATTCCTAAAAAATGCCTATACAAAAGAGAACTTTGGCCGTATGTACGGAGTTTCTGCATCCGTCAGGCAGATATTACTTATGGTAACTGTTTTTATTTTAGGGTTATTATTAGATGCAGACGACTTTTCCTTTACCTGGTTTTTTCCGGTATTGGGCGTATTAGGATTTTTAAGTATTGTATTATTCTCTCGAATTGAATATATACCAAAAACGGTGGCAGATTATTCTGAAGGTATCTTGCAAGCTGTGGTTGGCTCTTTTAATAAAATGGTTCATATCTTAAAAACCAACAAAGCCTATCTTGATTATCAGATTGCTTATCTGTTTTATGGCTTCAGTTTTATGAGCACTCGCTCGGTTATTAATATATTTTACGATAAAGAGCTGGCCTTAAACTATTCAAGTGTTGCTTTTTATCAAAATGCTTACAATATTCTGGCAATTATAATGCTTCCTTTTTTTGGTAAGTTGATTGGAAATATAGACCCCAGAAGATTTACTGTTTTACCTTTTATTTCCCTGGCGGGATATATTTTATTTATTGGTCTTTCAGCTTTTGTTCCTGCTCATTTTGAATTATGGAACCTGGAGATATATATTATGTTGCTTATTGCTACCCTTTTTTATAGTTTTTTTACTGCTACTATGCCTATATCATGGAATATTGGCTCATCCTATTTCGGTAGCAATGAAGAAGCCGGCAATTATCAGTCAATACATCTTTTTGCTACAGGGTTCCGTTCTATTTTTTCTCCATTGTTAGGTGTAGCTTTGTACGAATGGTTTGGTTTTTCATGGACATTTGGTATTGCTATTCTTTCATTGTTGATTGGTATATATGTTCTTCGCTGGTCATACCATGTTCGAAAAAAATAATTATTTTGATCTGTTGTAACAATTAAAGTTAATTGTTTTTTATTCCAAATTCTCATATTTCTTTATCACCCTTATACTATTTTGTTGTAAAGCATACGCCAATAATTCAACAATTTTTGTGTTTTGATTTGGAAATATTAAAAAGGTTTATTAATTTTACTTATTCTTAAAAGAGAATTATTCTTAAATAATAATAATTTTAAATGAGTAAAGTTGATTTACATAATATACTACGCAACAAAGGGTTGAAAATAACCCCCCAACGATTAATTGTATTTGAAGCAGTAGTTTCCTTGGGCAATCATCCTTCAACAGATAAAATTATTGATCACATTAAGGAAAATCATCCGCATATTGCCAAAGGAACGGTATATAAGATATTAGACACGTTTGTAGAAAAAGGGATTTTAAAACGGGTCAAAACAGATAAAGATGTTATGCGTTACGATCATGATTTGGAAAAACATCACCATTTATATTCAACAGATTCGGATCATATTGAAGATTATTATGATGAAGATTTAAATCAGTTATTAGAACAATATTTTGAGAATAAAAAAATAAAAAATTTTAAGATTGAAGATA
>CAZWPU010000404.1:0-1613 GCA_964635605.1 uncultured Bacteroidales bacterium
GCTTCAACGGCTTTATCCAGATGCTCTTTTTCGTGTGCTGCGGATACCTGAACTCTAATTCGAGCCTGCCCTTTGGGCACCACCGGATAATAGAAACCAATGACATAAATTCCTTCTTCCAATAGCTTAGCAGCAAAATCTTGTGATAATTTGGCATCGTAAAGCATTACGGCAAGAATAGCCGATTCGGAAGGTTTAATATCAAAACCGGCAGCCATCATTTTTTCTTTAAAATAGTTGCGATTATCCATTAATTTGGTATGCAAATTATCTGATTTTTCCAGCATGTTAAATACTTCGATGCTGGCTCCAACAACGGCTGGAGGAATAGAGTTTGAAAATAAGTAAGGTCTTGATCGCTGACGCAATAAATCAATAATTTCTTTTCGCCCGGTGGTAAATCCTCCAATAGCACCACCAAATGCTTTACCTAAGGTTCCGGTGATAATATCTACTTTACCGCGAACATCAAAAAGCTCGGTAACGCCACGGCCAGTTTTTCCAACAACACCCGCCGAGTGGCATTCGTCAACCATGACCAGGGCATCATATTTTTCTGCTAATTCACAAATTTTATCTATAGGGGCTACGTTTCCATCCATGGAAAATACACCATCGGTTACAATAATTCTAAAACGTTGTGCCTGGGCAAGCTTTAATTGCTCCTCAAGATCATCCATATCGGTATTTTTAAACCGGTAGCGCTGCGCTTTACATAAACGTACACCGTCAATGATCGATGCGTGGTTTAACGAATCGGAAATAATGGCATCTTCCTGTGTAAGAAGAGGTTCAAAAATACCTCCATTTGCATCAAAACATGCAGCATATAAGAGGGTGTCATCCATGCCAAAATATTCAGCTATTTTAGTCTCCAGCTCTCTATGTATATCTTGCGTTCCGCAGATAAAACGAACCGATGACATGCCATACCCATGATTGTCCATTGCTTTTTTTGCCGCAGCAATTAACTTGGGATTATCGGAAAGACCTAAATAGTTGTTGGCACAAAAATTTAAAACTTGTTCGCCGGTATTTATAGAAATATCAGCTTTTTGAGGCGAAGTAATAATTCGTTCATTTTTATATAAACCCGCTTCTTTTATCTCAGCAAGTTCTTTTTGTAAATGTTCTTGTAATTTTCCGTACATAATCGTTAAATGTTTTAGTTGATTATTTTTTACCAAAAATACAATAAAATTCAGGTCTTTGAAAATCAAACAGGATTTTAGATAACATGGTTTTTACAAATTATAGATTTTTTAATGGCCCTAAAAACAAGATAAACAGAGTAATAGTATTTACGCAAGAAAAAAATAAAATTTTTTAAGATGGAATATTGTAAAATTAAATAAAAGCACTTATTTTTGCCACGCAAAACACCCAAAGAGTGTAAAAAAATTCCTCAGTAGCTCAGTTGGTTAGAGCACCTGACTGTTAATCAGGGGGTCGTAGGTTCAAGTCCTACCTGGGGAGCAAAGATAGCAAGCGATTAAGGACTTTTAGTTTTTAGTCGCTTTTTTATTTGCATAAAATTTGCATTTTTTGAGGGTGCTTGGGGATCACTTTAAAAACATGGTGGATTTATAAAAACTTAAGCCCATATTTTAGCT
>CAZWPU010000405.1:0-1610 GCA_964635605.1 uncultured Bacteroidales bacterium
TGGGTGATGTTTATGTTTTTAATGCTTTTGGCACTGCACATCGTGCACATGCGTCAACTTATACTATTGCCAAATTCTTCCCAAACGATAAAATGTTTGGCTACCTGGTAGAAAATGAAATTAATAATATCGACAAAGTAGTAAAACAAGCTAAAAGTCCTTTTACGGCCATTATCGGAGGATCTAAGGTTTCAACTAAAATTCATATAATCCTTGCATTGCTCGAGAAAGTTGATAACCTGATTATTGGCGGAGGAATTGTATATACATTTATTAAAGCCATGGGTGGAAAAATTGGAAACTCACTAGTGGAGGATGACCATCTGGAAACAGCCAGGGAAATTATGGCAAAAGCCAAAAATAACGGGGTAAATCTCTATCTTCCTTCTGATTGCGTCATCGCTGATAATTTTAAAAACGATGCCCATATTGAACATTGCGAAATTGATCAAATAAAAGACGGATGGTTGGGACTTGACATTGGAATAAAAACGGCCAACCAATTTACCCAGGTTATTGAAAGCTCATCTACGATTTTATGGAATGGTCCAGTCGGTGTTTTTGAAATGTCGAACTTTTCGATGGGTACATTAAAAATAGCAATGGCTGTAGCACGTGCAACCGATAAAGGTGCATTCTCATTAATCGGTGGTGGGGATTCAATTTCCGCAGTAAATAAATTTAGTTTGGCCTATAAAATAAGTTATATTTCTACGGCTGGTGGTGCATTGCTCGAATATATCGAAGGGAAAAAGTTGCCGGCTTTAAAAGCAATTACTGAAGATATTTAATTGTTATTGCAAAAAACACAATTTTAAATTAAAATTGTGTTTCCTTATTATAAATCTAAAAAAACAGGAGGTAAAAATGCTTGATAAATACAATATCCCATCCATACAGGATGCAGACCTAGACGGGAAAGTGGTTTTGGTTAGAGTTGATCATAATGTGGTAAAAAAAGGTGAAATACACGACCCTTACCGTATTGATGCAACCATAGGAACCCTCTACCACATCAATGCAAAGGGAGGAAAAATTATTTTAATGACCCATGTGGGCCGTCCACGTGATAAAAAAACAGGGGAGATAAAGATTAGCAAAGATACTTCCGTAGAACCCATTGTTGAATATTTGAGAAATAAACTACACGTAAACATGAAAGTGCCAGATTTTTATCCCCACGAAAATAAAGGATACCTTGGCATTGAAACTTCCATTAATCATTTGATTCGTGAATTGAAAGAAGGAAAAATTGATGGTATCTATTTACCCAATACTCGATGGTTTCAAGGAGAAGAGGCTGAGGGTTCAGATAAGGATCGTTTTGCTAACCAGTTAGCCGGACTGGCAGATATTTTTGTAAACGATGCTTTTGGATCATGGCAGCCCCATGCATCTACGGTTGGCGTTAATAAATATTTACCATCATATGCAGGATTTTTAATGCAAAAAGAAATTGAAAATCTTGAAAGAATTTACAGCCCACAATCACCATTTATAGCTGTGGTAGCAGGGTCCAAATTCGACACTAAAATTGAATCATTATATGCACTTATCAAAAAAGCAGATTATCTGGTTTTAGGTGGTGTTATTTACAATGCTTATTTATC
>CAZWPU010000406.1:0-1609 GCA_964635605.1 uncultured Bacteroidales bacterium
AAATACTTTTTGGACACCCTCATTCATTGATATTTTAAAATAGTTTATACAAAACTTCTTTTACCTTTTCTAAAGGAGGATTATTATCAAAAACATGCGATGGTTTGAGATAGGTTAATTCGTTTTCTTTTATAAACCGTTCTTCACCACCTCCGGTAATATTAAGCATAATTAAATCATCTTTCTTCACTAAACCATCGTTCACTGCCTGGATTAAGGTAGCTGTTGCAACACCCGATGCAGGATGAATATCATTGCCTTCTAATTTTTCAAAAAGCTGGCTGGCTTCTTCAAGCTCTTTATTATTTGCAGTTAGAACATCCCCGCCTGCATCTTTCATCGCATCATATAAACCGCCAATAATAGGGTAGGGAGGTTTACGGTTGGAAAGCACTTTTGCCATGATCTGTTCTACTTTTTTTCGCGCTTCATCATCATTCATAGGTAAAATATCCCTGGAATTGGCTCGCCAGGCTTCTTGTAAAATCACAAACGGTTCGTTTTGGGAGACCATTAATTTCATTTTATTTTTTCCAAACCGGCCATCTTCAATTAAACGTAGGTTTGCTTCCCATGCGGCAATAGCACCAGTTCCACTACCAACAGCCTGAAAATAATAATCCGGTATTTTACCAATTTCGGTAACCGCAGAAAGTACAGTTGTGCCCATACCATCACGACGGGCAACATTTTTTGCCCCTCCTTCGGCAATAAACTTGTCTAACTTGCATGCTAAATTCGACAGGTGAATTGCATCAAAATAGTCGCTTCCTTTTTTGGTTACCACTAGTTTTACACAATCGTTGATGGGTTTATTAAACCAAAGGGTGTCCATGTAATCTTCGGGAACACACAGTAATAACGGAATGTTATTGTCTGAACATACGCGGGCAAATGCTCGTGCCGTATTTCCAGCCGAAGCAACGACTAATATTTTTTCTTCCTTGGAATTCATTCTGCCGCAAACCGAATATGCTTCGGTTTCTTTAAACGAGCAGGTAGTGAAGTTCGCTCCTTTCTCGGGCCAATAACCACTATAAGTGATGTATAAATTGTTTAATCCTAAATGGTTTGCTAAACCATTACTTTTAAATGTTACCGGTGCCGATGACCCTTCTAATGTTTTTTGAACAGGAAGCCAGTCGGCAAATTTATATATGCCCCAGGAATTGTTTTTTACATTCAATTTTTTTTTATCGTAAATTGCCCGGATGAGTGTTGGTTCATTTTCTTCTGGAGCTTCAAGAGTCCATCCTTCATCCTTAAATATTTTACCGGTTTTTACCGATTGTAGTTTGTATTTCGTGGGTTTAAAATCTTTTGTCATTTTTTTACTTTTTTTTGAAAGGGTAAAAATATAAAAAATGAACGGTTTCCTGAATTTTTTTTTAGAAAGTTCTCCATGAATAATAAATTCATTTTTTTGTTAAATAAGTTTAAATGGAAAACAGAGTTCTGCACAATAATATAATTGATAAAATATTCTTTATTTTTCTTCACAATCCTTTTTGAAATTTGATAAAGCTATTGCATTTTATTAATGATTAGAAAATTATTATTGTTTTGAGTAGCTATACCATAATGTATCTTAAAGTATATGTTTGTGAAA
>CAZWPU010000407.1:0-1606 GCA_964635605.1 uncultured Bacteroidales bacterium
GATCACTTTTTTTCCATTAATAATAAAACTCATAATATTCGATAATTAAACTGCTTTTGCGAATTTCAATACATGACTTTTCAAATACATCACTTTTACTTTAATCTTACCTTTAACTCTTTCCTTCGCACTTGTTGCACGCGTTATAAAGGCGCGCTAGCGGGAGTTTTGTAAACCTTACAGTTATTCCGCAAGTTCAAGTTATCATTTGTTATTAATCCATTCTACCATCTAGCCAATGAATTGTATTAAGAAATAGCTGGTAATTGTCAGGACATTTTTCTGAATTCATACCAATTTTTATCCAGCTTAATCCTGCGCCTAATTGTGCAGTAAACATCATTGCTTCGCCGAATATTGCTATTTTTCCTTTTCCATAATCCTTAAATGCACCTTGCGAATAGCCTTGAATAGAATAAGGCTCCACCGTGTTCAATGCCCATGCTGATTCTGGCTCCCACTGAAAATATGTTGAATCAAATGTTAGAATTGAAATTGCATTATCTGGTATTAAGAAACCACTTCCGTCAAATGAAAGTATTGAATCTAAAACTTCGTTCTGATTGAGTCCATTCGTAATTATATTATCTGATAAAGACCCATTGGCCCTATAAAAAAAATTATCTTTTGGTGGATATGATTTTGCATGTCCGTTGAACAGCCTAAAACCAAATTCTTTTGCAAGATCATTGGAAGCTCCTGAAACAGGCATATGATCGACCACTAAAAGCAAAGAACCGCCCTCATATACCCATTTTTTAAGGATCTCAATTTCTTCTATTGAAAAGGCTGAAAAAGTTGGATTTGTCCAATTATGAATATTCTTATCATTTAGTGCATTGTAGATAACTAAGATGCTACAATCTCTTAAAGCTGATAAGGTAAAATTTTGCTTACCTAAACTTCTTACTTTATATCCATCATCTTCCAACAATCGTCCCACAGCCAAAAGCCTGTCATTTAAAGTATGGATATTGTTATGTGCTTCATCAAAAAATATTGTAGGCCCTGACCCTTTTTGATAAGCAGGATCGGTAATGACAGGGTGAAAGGTATAGTCTGGTGCCTGTAATTGAATAGGGACATTAAGAATGAATAAAATAATAAATAACGCAAATATGTGTGCAAAGTAGAAATGCCTGATGCTTAATCGTTCGTTCTTGAACTCAAAATAGAAAAATCTTATTACAAATACGCCTGCCAGAATACAAAGGAATGCTGCTATTATTACAGGTATAAGGAAGCGCTGAAGTGAGAAGAAGAGAGCTATAGTAAAAACAAACAAAGAAATGAAAGCAAGGAAATTATATCCTATTTTCGTTTGGCTGCTTCTATTAAGATAAAAAAGGAATAGTGGCAACTCCACCAATACAAATATGACAATCCCTGTGACAATTAATATAGGAGCATTAGATATGTGCAACAGGGGCATAATCAATGCTAGAAATAATAGACAAATAGAAAATATTCCAATTCCTTTAATCGTTTTATTCATAATTGTATTAATTTTATAATTAAAGTTAACTTATTTACATTAATACTTTCTTTCTTCAGTATTCTCCAACCCATAATTTATAAGAGTAAAATTACCAATTATAACACTAAG
>CAZWPU010000408.1:0-1602 GCA_964635605.1 uncultured Bacteroidales bacterium
GCATTTTGGCTTAAAATACCGGTTCGCCGGGTAGCTTCTTCATCTTTAAAGTTAACGAGAGCCTCCCAGGTAGCCTTACGCCCCAGAGGATCGCCATAAATTTCAATAAATCCATTAACGGTATCAATAAATGAATCGGTATCGCTTAACCACAATATGCTATACTCATCAAATTTTTTCAAATCGCCAGAGAGGTAGTAATCGGTAAGTTTTTGCAAACTCTCCTTTTGCTTCTTATTTTCAGCCACTTCAGTAGCTTTCTCCAACCAATAAACAATTTTTTTAATGGCCTCACCATACATTCCACCCACTTTCCATGTTTTTTCATTAACCTTTACGTCTTCTTTCACCAATTTTGAATTTAACCCATAAGAAACCGATTCATCCTCATCAGGATTTATCATTTGCTGATAAAACGATTCGACTTCTTGCTGTGTCAAGTTTTCATAGAAATTGTTGGCTGACTGGGTAACCATATCTTTCGATTGATCCTGAAATACCCTTTTAGAATATTTTTCCGGGTCAAAGATTATCGGCAGTATTTTTTGTATGACTTTATCTTTCGATAAATTAACCGGCCAATTATATTCAGGGATTTGCTGTATCAAATCCAAAAAGAAATCTTTCGAAAAACCGGGTAAAAATTTATCGGTAGAATAATGATGATGTATGCCATTGGAAAACCATACACGTTTGGTGTAAACCATAAACTCCTGCCATTCATTATCCTCATTATAACCTTCATTATTTTTAATTATCGACTCAAGCAATCTTCTGATTATCAGGTTGTATTTAAAATTCTGATCGAAAATAATATCCCTTCCACAAAGTGCCGCTTCAGAAAGACAATAAATCAGTTTCTTTTGATTTAAGGATAAATCTTCGAATCCAGGAACCTGATAGCGTAAAATCTTTAGATCAGCAAATTGCTCTAGAAAATAGGGAAACAATTCATTATTTTGTTTTTTAGTCATGTTTACTCAATATTATAATTTCTAATATCAATATCGTGATAGGTATTCCAGATTCCATCTTCAAATTTAAGTCCATCATATGAAAAATCTGGCCCATAAAACTGGTATTTTCCTTTTAAACTGGGTCGAAAGGGCGAAAGATGATCATACACAATCATCTCTTTTTTCTCATCATACGTTAAACCCATATTTGCCTGTGCATTATATTCAAAAATTACTCGTGCCACATTCTTTTCCCTATTTTTAAACTTAAATGCACCAAACACAGGTTGATCATTTGAATCAAATTGTACAATTTCAATCAGTTTTTTCTTACTAAACAAATCGTTTAAATCAGAACCCAACAAAATATAATATTCATCACGTCGATGATTATTCACTATAATTTGATAATACAAAGCACCATACCAATTTTGATGGGATAAAATTTCATACTCCGGATTTTTTATTTGCTCCGATCGATCCGTAAGCTCAAAGGTTAAAGTTTTCCATCTATTTTTTTTATACTGAATAAATCCAAAATATTGATGTGTCCCATCGTAATAGGGTAAATTCCATGTAATAATTCTAAGCTTATCATCTTCAGATCTTATATCTCCAATATATTTTAAAGATGAAAAATCATAAT
>CAZWPU010000409.1:0-1602 GCA_964635605.1 uncultured Bacteroidales bacterium
TTCCTTATCATGCATTTTGTGAGTGGTTTTATATTAAGTGTAATATTTCAAACAGCTCATGTAATACCTACATCCGAATACCCATTGCCCGATGAAAATGGGGATATGGAAAATAACTGGGCCGTACATCAATTGTATACGACCTCCGATTTTGCTCCCAAAAATAAAATTTTAGGATGGTTTATTGGTGGGTTAAATTGCCAGGTTGAGCATCATTTGTTTCCCAATATTAGCCATGTGCATTATCATAAAATTTCGGATATAGTGAAAAAAACCGCCCGGAAGTATGGCTTACCGTACCATGCCCAGCGTAGTTTTTTAAAAGCACTTATTCAACACGGCAAAATGCTTAATAAACTTGGATTGGATTTATATATTTAATCAGCTATCCAACCCTTCAATTAAGAAAGATTATTTAACTAGCTTTACATTTACAGCTACCAAGCCTTTTGGCCCTTTTTCAATTTCAAAGCTAACGATATTTCCCTCATTAATCTCTTCGAGCATATTATTTATATGCACAAAAATACTCTCTTTGGTTTCGGAATCCTTAATAAACCCATATCCTTTTGAATCATTAAAAAAAGTTAAAGTTCCTTTTCGTATTGGATCGAGTTCATCTTCTTCGCTTTTGTGCGGAACGCTTACTAAGATATCTTCTGCCTTGATATCATCTTTTTCATCTGGATCGGGAGGAGTTGAAGTGATTACTCCATTTTTATCGACATAAGCAATCATGTCGTCCATATTATCCTTTTCACCTTCTTTTTTTTCTAATCTTTTTTGTACTTTGTCTTTTCTTTTTTTCTCTTTTTTTCTTCGTACTTCCTTTTTGTTGAATGATTCTTGTGATCGGCCCATAAATAAATTTTATTTTTTAAATTATTTTTTTGTTTTTATTCGATAATTGTTAATCCAGGAATGCTAATTTCCCTTTTAATAATGATTTTAGTCTAATTAATCCACGGCGTCTAATTTGTCTTATTCGCTCAGATGACATTTTATAGATTACCGCCATATCATGTAATGAGTAAACCGGGCTATCAAATAACCCAAACGACATGGTAATTATCTCAGCTTCTCTACGGGTAAGTTTATCCAGTGCCCGACTAATATTTGTGGTTAACGATTCTTGTAATAAGTTGTTATCAGGCGACGGAATATTTCCTGTTTGTACTAAATCGTACAAACTAAATTCCGAGTCACTGTCATTTGAAATGGGTTTATCAAACGAAGCCTGTCGTTTTTTGATATGGTTGGCAGTTTTAACTTCATCCTTTGATAAATCAAGATAATTTGCCAGTTCAGCATCTGTGGGTTCCCGTTCAAGTTTTTGTTCAAGATAAGGAATGGCACCTGTAATTTTATTAATCGATGACAACCGGTTAATAGGCAACCTTACAATTCTGTTTTGGTTTGAGATAGCTTGCATAATGGATTGTCGGATCCACCAAACAGCATAGGAGATAAATTTAAATCCACGGGTTTCGTCAAATTTTTTAGCTGCAATAACCAGTCCTACATTTCCTTCATTAATTAAATCGGAAAATGATAAACCATGATTTTGATATTGTTTGGCAACCGATACAACAAAACGTAGAT
>CAZWPU010000410.1:0-1587 GCA_964635605.1 uncultured Bacteroidales bacterium
TATCTGTAATATTTATCTTCCTTGCTATTTTTACTTTAGGAAATTTATATACAGCAAAGGCCCAGTCGGGACAAGAACTGGTTGATATTTGCAGTATGATTGCCGGAGAAGAAGCAACTTACTTAAAAGATTTTCCGGTTAAACTCGATGCGGCAAAACCTGGAGAAGAACTTCCAACCTCAAGATTTTCCGTTGTTTTAAGCAAAGATACACAATATCGTTTTACGATATGTAATTCAAAAGATTATTCAGGACAGGCTATTATGCAACTTTTCGACAACAACCGACTACTAGGAACAAATTTTGTTGTTGCTACAGGAAAAACTTACCCATCCTTTGATTTTAAATGTACCTCTACCGGGGTATATCATATTTTTGTTACCTTTAAAGAAGGACAACAAGGATTAGCTGTTACAATGCTTTCTTTTGTAAAAAAATTATAACCTTAACAATAAATATTTTTAGAGTAATAGCCTATTTATACATGGGCTATTATTTGTATGTATACAATCGAACTTACCATGAATAGTAACAGTATATTTAAAAACCAATTTTTACGTACAGAATAAAAAAACTCTGTAAACAAAAAAGAAACAGGAATAGCTATAAAATAAATTATTTCATAACTAACGTTTTCAAAAAATATAAATAGTAAAACGCCAAAGAAAAAAATCCACCCGTTAATTTCAAAATATTTCCGGTCTCTAATTTTCTTTTTATGAAAATTGGCTATTACCATAAAGCTTGCAAAAACCATACATACAAATAGCAAGGCATAAAAAATATAATATGCATAATGCATAGATTCGAATGTACGTAGAATGTTTAAATGATTTAAAAATGATTCTGCTAACGCTTCAAATTTTACAACATCAAGAAAAACATAGTAATACGTAAATACAAAAAAATAAGGAGTTAAAAAACCTAATAAACTAACCACCCATTCACGCCCAACAAAAGGGCGTAAAATAGTTAAAGCGACCCAAATCACTATAAAAAAAACAGCAAATGGCGGCCAGAACATACTGGCAACAGATATAAAAAATCCTGCCATATACAATCGATTTAATGCATAATCCCTGCGATAAATATCATAAATAAAATGGGTAGCAATAAACATAAATAATGTCCCAGGAAGTACCGGATTAATTCGCTGTAATGGAACAAAACTCCCGGCAATTAAAATATAAAAAAAAGCAGGCAAAAAGGTTCTGTAATTTATAAGGATATATTTTCGATTAAACTGTACCAGCAAAAATGCTTGGATGAGCAATAGAAGCAAAGTAATGAATAGTGAAGCGAAAGAATTATAGGTAAAAAACTGATTAATCCATTTATAAAACAATACCGGATCTTTATCAAAAGAAAATAAATCAACGGCAGGATGCAAAAAATTTCCTATCCATAAAGCAATGGCTATTATAACAATAAAAAAGATAACAAAAGGACTGTTGCTTTTTAAAATTTTTATCATACATTTTATTTTAAATCTAATCCAATATCCTTACGATAATATTTTTTCTCAAAATTAATTTTTTCAGCATTTGTATAGCTTAGCTCCAGGGCATCAAAAATGGTTTCTCCAAA
>CAZWPU010000411.1:0-1579 GCA_964635605.1 uncultured Bacteroidales bacterium
GCACCAGAAAAGAGTCGTATCGAAAAAGTTCTCGCAAACCTATTGTTGAAGATGGAAGCCTTGAAGATGATCAAAAACGAAGAGATTTTACGATGAATGCATTAGCTATTGGTTTAAATAGATCGAACTACGGACAATTGATTGACCCTTTTGACGGAATCGATGATTTGAAAAATGGAATTATTCGTACTCCCCTAAATCCTAACACCACATTTTCTGACGATCCATTGAGGATGTTCCGTGCCATACGGTTTGCATCACAACTAAATTTTAACATTGAAGAGGAAACATACGCGGAAATCCGTAAAAATAAATATCGTATTAATATTCTGTCGAAAGAGCGCATTCTGGAGGAGGTAAATAAAATTTTACAATCACCTAAACCATCTATTGGTTTTAAGTGTTTGGATGATACGGGTTTATTAGAGGAGTTTTTTCCTGAATTAACCAGGTTGAAAGGAGTGGAAACAAAAAAAGGCAGAAAGCATAAAGATAATTTTTTACATACTGTAGAAGTGGTAGATAATATTCGTAAAAGTACCGATAACTTATGGTTGTTATGGGCAGGATTGTTACATGATATTGCTAAACCTAAAACCAAAAGGTTCTCCGAAGAAGTTGGATGGACTTTCCACGGTCATGATCGTCTGGGAGCAAAAATGATCCCCTCGATTTTTAAACGGTTTAAATTACCGTTAAATGATAAAATGAAATATATTCAAAAATTAATTCAATTGCATTTGCGTCCCATTGTTTTATCGCAGGATGAAGTAACTGATTCTGCTGTTCGGCGGTTACTTTTTGAAGCGGGTGATGATATTGATGATTTAATGATTTTATGCCGGGCTGATATTACTTCAAAGAATGAATATACCCTAAAAAAACATTTGAAAAATTTTAAGTTGGTAGAACAAAAACTGGTTGAGATTGAGGAAAAAGATGCTGTTCGAAATTTTCAACCACCCATTTCGGGTGAGGAGATAATAAAAACTTTTGGAATAAAACCCTGTAAACTGGTTGGTGATATTAAAAATGCCATTAAAGAGGCCATCCTGGATGGCGAAATAAAGAATAATTACCAGGAAGCCCATGGATTTATGCTAAAAAAAGGCAAAGAATTGGGATTAAGTCTAAAGAATACTTAAATAGAAGGTTGGTAAAATGGTTAATTAGTTTATACGTTTAATAGTTTATTTGTTTAACCATTTTGATTAACAGGTAAATTGGTTTATTGATTAAAATTTAAAATCATGTAAATAGGAAGATGATCGCTATAACCGCCATTGTATCTATAACCTATAAATGTTCTATTCGGTTTGTATCCATAAAAACTTTCATCAGCTTCCAATAAAAAATCATTATTAAAAACATGTACATCATCTAAGGTTGTATATAGCTTATTTTTAGTATTTAACAAATAACCAGAAACAATAAATTGGTCAAGCATGGCCCATTCTCTCTGGTATTTATGACTTCCAATATTAAGTGTTTGTTGCAAATAATAGGATGCATTGTAAAGTTGAGTATTTTCAATGGATTCAAAGTTAAGATTTGCCTGTAAGAATTTTTTTAAGCTTTT
>CAZWPU010000412.1:0-1577 GCA_964635605.1 uncultured Bacteroidales bacterium
GATCAGTTTCTTAAATAAATCGTCTTGAGCCATATTGTTGTTTTATTAATGATTTCATCTGTTTAAAATTTTTAGTTTTCTAAAAATAAAGAAACTAAACCTGCCTGCCGCAGGCGGGAATTTCTTCACATTCAGGCTTGCCTGCCGTAAGGCATCTCAGCCTGCAGGCAGGAACTCACATGAATTTATTTTAATCATAATCGTGTATGTATTCTTTGATTAAAAAAATTCATGTTCGTTTCATAATAATTTGGACAAAAATAGTCGAAAATGTTTTGATATCATAACATTCGATTACAACATTTTTTCCATCATTCTCTGTGGCGTTGGAGGAGGCTTGGAGGATTAATGACTATAAAGAGTGTAATTTAACCAAAGATTTTGTATGTTAGGACAAATTTAATAGTATTGTTATCTTTGCTTTGTTTTTAAGAATTTGTACAAATATGGTTAGAAAAACCGATTTTTTAGTTATAGGTGCGGGTATCGCCGGATTAAGCTATGCACTAAAAGTAGCCGAACATGGGAAAGTTATTTTAATCAGTAAAGCTGATTTAAAGGAAGCCAATACCAAATATGCCCAGGGAGGAATTGCCGCAGTAACCTATCAGCCTGATAATTACGACAAACACATTAAAGATACCTTGATTGCAGGTGACGGATTATGCAATAAAAAAGTGGTAGAAATGGTTGTCCGTGAAGCACCTGCACAAATTAAACAATTAATCGACTGGGGTGTAAAGTTTGATCAAAATGAGCAAGGTAAATATGATTTAGGCCGTGAAGGTGGCCATTCCGAATATAGGGTATTACACCACAAAGACAACACCGGCGAAGAAATCCAAAATTCACTGGTAAGACAAGTCAAAGCCCATCCCAACATTAAAATATTAGAATACCATTTTGCGGTTGATATCATTACACAACACCATTTAGGTAAATTGGTTAAACGAAGCCATAATGATACCGAATGTTACGGAGCTTATGTACTGGATTTAAAAACCGATCAGGTGCATACCTTTTTATCCAAAACCGCCTTAATTGCTACTGGCGGAACAGGAAATTTATATGCAACAACAACCAATCCTAATATTGCTACCGGGGATGGAATTGCCATGATTTATCGGGCAAAAGGAATTATTGAGAATATGGAATTTATCCAGTTCCACCCAACGTCTTTATATAATCCTGGTGAGAGACCTTCGTTTTTAATTACTGAAGCGTTGCGAGGATTTGGGGCAATTTTAAAAACTACCGATGGAAAAGAATTTATGTCCAAATACGACCCACGAGGATGTCTCGCACCCAGGGATATTGTTGCACGTGCCATTGACCATGAAATGAAAATTCGAGGTGATGATTTTGTATATTTAGATTGTTCACATCTGAATGAAGAAAAGTTGAAAGAACATTTTCCCAACATTTATCAAAAATGTTTATCGTTAAATATCGATATTACCAAAGACCCAATACCTGTAGTCCCTGCAGCTCATTATATGTGTGGGGGGATTAAAGTAGATATGCATGGAAAAAGCTCTATTAACCGGCTCTATGCTGCCGGCGAAGTATCATCAACC
>CAZWPU010000413.1:0-1569 GCA_964635605.1 uncultured Bacteroidales bacterium
AAAGGAGCTGACATCAATGTTACATTGCTCGAAAATTTTGGAAAAATAAAAATTAACCAACATTGCCAAAAAAACGATATGCTGGAAACTTTAAAATGGTATAACACCCTTTAATAATGAAAATTGAAGTTAAAGCCCCCGTTAAACAAAACGATAAAATTATACACTTACCCGCTTCGAAAAGTATTTCGAACAGGTTATTGATTATTAGGGCTCTTTGTGAAGAGTATTTTAACATACATAATCTTTCAAAAAGTAATGATACCAAGGTTTTAATTAACGCACTTAACCACTTATCTGTAACGGTAATAGATATTA
This sequence comes from uncultured Bacteroidales bacterium, assembly GCA_964635605.1. Classification (GTDB taxonomy): domain Bacteria; phylum Bacteroidota; class Bacteroidia; order Bacteroidales; family UBA12077; genus UBA12077. The sequence goes on from CAZWPU010000413.1 coordinate 319, forward strand.
GCGCAGCAGGAACGGCTATGCGTTTTCTTACTGCATTTCTATCCATAACTCCAGGCGAAATGATTTTAACAGGCAGCGAGCGGATGAAACAACGTCCCATAAATATTCTGGTCGATATTTTAAGGGATTTGGGCGCAAAAATAGATTACCTGGAAAAAGATGGTTTTCCTCCTTTAAAAATTTCAGGTTCCACACTAAAATCAAAACCAATAAACATTAAAGGCAATATCAGCAGCCAGTTTATTAGTGCGTTGTTAATGATTGCACCATCTTTAGAAAAAGGATTAACAATAAAAATAGATGATAAAATCCTTTCGAAAGATTATATTGACATGACATTGAAAATAATGCAAAACCATGGTATTAACTTTCAGTGGACGAAAAGCACTATAGAAGTTGAAAAAGGAAATTATTCACCGAAAGAAGAAATTGTAGAACCTGACTGGTCAGCTGCTTCTTACTGGTTCGAAATGGTCTCGCTCATAAAAAACGCAGAGATCCAGTTCCCGGGATTATTAAAAAACAGCTTACAGGGCGATTCGGTTTTAATGGATATTTACAGCAGATTAGGTGTTCAATCGAAATTTGATGAAAAGTGGTTGTATCTAAAAAATATACAAACAACATGCAGCTATTTTGAATATGATTTTACCAATTGCCCTGATTTAGCTCAAACACTAACGGTTACGCTGGTAGCCAAAGGAATTCCTTTCAAACTAACCGGATTGGACAATCTATCAATAAAAGAAACCGACCGCATTAAAGCGTTGGTAGATGAATTTGAAAAGATGGAGATTCATCTGCAAACTAACGGAAAAGATTATCTTGAATGGCAAGGAAATGAAACCCTAAAAATCCCGGCAAACCATCTAATAAAAACGTATAACGATCACCGAATGGCTATGGCTTTTGCATCGCTAGCAATTATCAATAATGTTTTAATTATTGATGATCCTGAAGTGGTTAAAAAAAGCTATCCTGATTTTTGGGATGATTTACATAAATTTGGGTTTGGTATCAACAATAAATAATTGAAGCTGCTGTTATTTGCCGAAAAAAGCTTTAATTTTTTCAATACCTTCTTCCACTTCAACCACAGGGCGTGCAATATTTAAACGGATATAATTTTTTGCATTCGCCGAAAAATGCTCGCCGGGAATTACGGCTACGCGCTGTTCTTCATATAAATCAATAGCAAACTTAAAACCATCGGGGTATTTTTCCGGTAACTCTGCCCAAACAAAATATCCG
>CAZWPU010000414.1:0-1569 GCA_964635605.1 uncultured Bacteroidales bacterium
TTTATATAGTTCTGCCAGGAATTATGCAGGATTAGATAGCTTTTTAGATGTATTTATACTTGAACATAAACCATTAATTAAAAATTGGAAATGAAAAGAACGGATATCACGGACGTGGACGTCCGCGCTAGCGAGGCCCAAAATAAACCATCATTGGAAGAATGTAATATTAATAAAATTACTAATATTGCTTATTTGAAGTTATTTCAAAAAATTAAAAACTTTTATCCTGACTTAATTGATAGAATTGCAAATCATAAGTTAACCTATGAAAATCTTTAATAAATTATGGTTTATAGCAGCATTGTTATTAATTAATAACTTATATGGTCAAGGCTTAATAACAAACTACAAGATTCATTTTAATAAAATGAATCAATCAGAAAATATAATGCAGATAAATTGTGCATTTGATATTGTTTTCGAAGATAAAGAATGCCTACCCGATACTTTGGATATGAATTTCGGAGGACAACTTAAAGAACATGCAATTCAGGATTTGGAAGTTAGCTTAACACCTGATATAGACTATGTTTTTAATGCAGAGGATAAAAAAATTAGCTTCATCTTTGATGGGAGTAATGCTATAGATACAGTTCATGTTAACATGAATTATGTTTATATGAATATCTCAACAGCTTTTAATTATAGATCAGCAAATGAATTTTGGGAAACTTCTTATCAGGAATTTTATTATCCTTTTATTTTTGGACAAAAAATAAATTTTAAGGTTAAAGTGACTGTTCCGGATTCTATTATCGTTATCGGAAATTACACAAGTTTAAAAGAATGTAAGAATGATAGCAGTACTATTTATCGTTTTGCTACTAAATCGCCTGTAGTATCCCATTCATTGATTTTAGCGTTATTGCCTATTGATGATTATAAGATTTTTTCTGTTACAGTGGATGATTTCAGGATTAATTATTATGTTTTAAGGTCTATTGAAATCTCTGAAAAAAGAATCACAGAGTTAGAAAATTTAACCGTTGCTTCTATTGACTTTTTTTCTAGAATTTTTGATGATAATTATAGAAACTGTTTAACCGGGAATGATTTATCCTTTGTTTTTCATAAAAACCCTTATTCAAATAGAAATAATGGAAGTTTTATTATTGCCTCGCAAGAAAAATTTGCCACAAAACCGCATATTTTACCAATGGTTCATGAGATTGGGCATCGTTGGCTAGGTGAATGGACGTTATTAATTGATGATGGCAAACCAGGAGCTTATTTTATAAAAGAATCTTTAAATGAATATATGACATTATTATTTGCTAAACATTATTATGGAGATCTGTTTTATGATTCTTTACTTCAGGATGAATATATTTCAGCATACCAAAAAATCAGAGGGACATCTAAAGATACTTCTTTATTTAGTATGAAATATAACAATAACAATACGGTAGTTTATAGAAAAGGTATAATTATAATCCATAAAATTGTAGAAATAATTGGCGAAGATCAATGGCTGGATTTTATGGGAAAATTTTATTCTAAATATAAATATGATCCGGAGCTAGATTATCAAAAATTTATCGATTTATTGAGTCAGATTGATTTTAA
>CAZWPU010000415.1:0-1564 GCA_964635605.1 uncultured Bacteroidales bacterium
CTAAAGAATCAGCTACAACACCCGATGGTATTTCAGTGAAATTAATTAATATTTCGCGGATAGCATATAATGTTCCTATTTCTAAAAACGATAATTCCTTTTCTAGGAAAAACAGAATGAGAAAAGGCTCAAAAAAACGCAGGTTTTTTAAAAACCCATAAATGCAAAATTTGTAATATTGGGTATCTTTTTTAAATGTTTGAGTCATTTTGTTATTAATCTTTTCTATCCATAGCTTTAACCAAGTTGTAAGAAATAGCTAATGTTGAGTTCTTTAGAAATTAAATTCATAAAATATAACTAAAAAATCCGAATTAAGATTTAACTTTTGTATTTTCGATCCATCTAAAAGTTATTATTTATATACAATAATCCGATTTATGTTATCTAAAGATATCAATAATAGTATATTAATAATATGTTGAATTGATTAGTTTTAAACTTGAATAAAAATAAATAAATGAACAATTTTAAAAAACACAGTTTGTATAGACCAATGGAAGTAGAGACCATTTTTTTTCATGTATTTACTATTTATAAAAATAAATTCATTCCTCTTTTCCTTTCAGGGTTTATTGCTTTTTTCTTCATTCAATTTATAATATACAACCTCGGTATTACCCAAATGTATACTATTGCTGACCCAGAGGAAATGATGAGAGAATTGTCTGGTTTTATGGGTGTTATGGGTATTGTAATAACTGGAACAGTTATAATATATGGCCTGTTAAATGCATATTTTGTAAATCTTATTTTAAAAAATGATGGTGAAAATAAATTAACTTCCGGTGAATTGTTTATGGAATCTCTTAAAAAGTATTCCATACATATGATCTTCTTTTTGTTATTATCGGGGGCTATTGTAACCGTAGGTACCGTTGCTGGTATTTTTATTTTTATTATTGGATTTTTAATAGCCTTTGCTTATTTGGGAACAGTGCTTTCCCCTGGTGCTGCAATAGTTGTTGCTGAAGAAAAAAATGCATTAGAAGCCATTAGCAGAACTTTTTCGTTAGTACACAAAGATTTTTGGTCAACTTTAGGTGCAATGGTTTTGTTTGTGATAATGATGATTTTAATTTCTATTGTTGTTTCAGCCTTAATGTCTATTCCTTTTGTGATAATATTTTTTGATAATTGGAGCGAAACAGGCAATATTCTTGAATCATTTAAAATGCAGAATTATGATGTTGGGATGTGGACCGTTTTATTAAACGCTTTGGTATCTGCTTTAACTTACCCTTTCTATGCCATTTTTTCTGTTGTTTTGTATTTTAAATTAAAATATAAAGAAGATCAGGAGTCTGTTGCAATTCAGTAACTTTCCATTCATAAATCTTTTATGCATAAGAATTTTTCAATAAATTTTTATTGAACGCAACCTTTTCTAAAATCTTTACATCTTAAAATTGGAATTGCATGAATTTTATGCGGAATACCCTAACCTAAATATCGATACTGTAAATAAAAATACAGTACTTTTCAAAGACTGGCGGCGCGAGAGCGTCGCTTTTTTGTATGTCGGGCATGGTAATAAACTAGCAGAGTGCAAGTCTCTGTATGT
>CAZWPU010000416.1:0-1553 GCA_964635605.1 uncultured Bacteroidales bacterium
CGAAGAGTTTGAACGTTGTACCTCCATTGCCAAAGCAATGGCCGAAAAGTTAAAAAATAACTAATCGTAATTCAAAAATTTTTTGTTATGGAATTTAACTTAAAACCCGGAATGTCTTTTACCGCCACTCAGGTTGTTGTTTACGAAGATACAGCCGCAAAATATGGTTCCGGACTGGTTGAAGTATATGCCACACCAGCTATGATTGCTTTAATGGAAAATGCGGCACTTAAAACAGTTTATACACATTTACCTAAAGGATATAATACCGTTGGATTTGAAATAAATGTACGGCATTTAAAACCTACACCCATAGGGATGAAAGTTGAATGTACTGCAACGCTTAAAGAGGTTGACGATAAAAAATTAATATTTCAAGTGGTAGCTCATGATGAAAAAGGAAAGATTGGTAAAGGAACACATATACGCTATATCATTAATACCAAAAAATTTATAGAAAAATATACATTTAAAAAATAAATTAACGATGAAAAAATTGAAATTTTTCTTTGCCATTGTTTTTATTGCTTTAACAAATGTAAGTACAGCACAAACGTTAATTGAATTGCCAGAACCCGATAAAGCAGGAGGGATGCCCTTGATGCAAGCAATTAACGAACGGCATTCGTCCCGTAATTTTGTAGATAAAGCATTAACAAAACAACAGTTATCTGAATTGTTGTGGGTTGCATATGGCATTAATCGTCCGGCATCGGGAAAGCATACGATTCCTACTTCAAGGAACCACCAGGATATTGAAATGTACCTGACAACGAAAGACGGGGTTTTTAAATATCTACCCGAAGAGCATGCTTTATCCCAGATATCTAACGAAGATAAACGTAAATTAGCTGGGATGCAGAATTTTGTGAAAGATGCATCCGTGAATTTAATTTATGTTTCCGATTTTGATAAGCTGGGTAACAGCTCTAACGAAGTAAAAACTATGACTGCAGCAACCCATTGCGGGTTTATTGGGCAGAATGTTTATCTCTATTGTGCTTCAGAGGGTTTGATATCTGTATTTCGAGCAATGATAGATAAAGAAAAAGCTGCAGGGTTATTGCAACTGGAAGGCAATAAACATGTTATTTATAGCCAGTCTGTAGGATATGGCAAATAAAAATTTATAACAAAATAAAGTAAGGATAGCCGTGCCTAAAATTATTTTACGTACGGCTATTCATTTATTGAAAAAATACAACCATGCATTATAACTTTGATAAAATAATTAACAGGGATCATACCGCATCGGTAAAATTTGATTTGCGAAAAGAGGTTTTTGGCAAAGAGGATATCCTTCCGATGTGGGTTGCCGATATGGATTTTGAAACTCCTGATTTTGTTATTGAGGCCTTAAAAAAAAGATTAGAACATCCCATTTTAGGATATAGTTACCGGCCCGATTCATATTATCGGTCCATCATCAACTGGGTAAAACGTCGCCATCAGTGGATAATTAAAAAAGAATGGATTTCATTTAGTCCGGGAATTGTTCCGGCTATTAATATGGCCATTATGGCTTATACTGAACCTGGAGATAAAATCATAGT
>CAZWPU010000417.1:0-1552 GCA_964635605.1 uncultured Bacteroidales bacterium
AAAAAAAGGGTGCCACAAAAGCAGCACCCTCACACATTATTTATTAATCTTAAAATTAAAAGATTATGAAAAGACTATTTTTTAGGAATATTCTTTAATGTTTCTATCAAGAAATCAAAAAATTTCTGAACGGTTTTAATATTCACTTTTTCATCGGGAGAGTGGGGGTATTTAATGGTTGGCCCAAATGAGATGGTATCTAATTTGGGATAACTTTCCATAATAATTCCGCACTCTAAACCAGCATGTATTCCTTTAATTTCGGGTACTTTACCCCATTTCTTATTGTATACATCCTGCATAACCTTTAAGATTGGAGAATTAACATTTGGTTTCCAACCAGGATATGCTCCCGCATGATTAACCTCAGCACCCGCTAATTCGAATACACAACGAATCATATTGGCTAAATCTTCTTTTGCTGTATCTACAGAACTTCGTTGTAATGATTCGGCCCGGATAAATCCTTCATCTTTTTTAACTACGGCCAGGTTTGTGGAAGTTTCAACTAAACCTTCCATCGAATCGCTCATACGCATCACACCGTTTGGACAGCCATACACACCCTTAATTAAATTATTATGTGTTTTCTCATCTATAACCTTATTCGGCATGTCGGTTTCTTTATAAGAAACGTTAAGGCCAGGTTCTGTAACCGATAGTTCTTCTTTAACTACAGGAATAAGTTCATCGATAAAATTTTTGAACTCCCCAACCTGTGCATTCGGAACTACAACAACAAAAAATCCTTCGCGAGGAATAGCATTACGTAAATTACCCACCTGGATGTCAGCTAAACGAATATCCAGGGTTTTGTTTACCTGATACAAGAAACGATTTAAAACTTTCGCAGCATTTCCTCGTCCTAAGGGAATATCGAGTCCAGAGTGTCCGCCTTTCATTCCTTTCACATCTATTCGGTAAGCAACCGTGTCAGCAGGTACGGCTTCTTCTTTATAATGAAATTTTGCATTGGTATCCACACCACCTGCACATCCAATATATAGTTCACCTTCATCTTCAGAGTCGGTATTGATTAAAATCTCACCTTCTAAAAGTCCTGGCTTTAATGCTCTTGCACCGGTCATTCCGGTTTCTTCGTCTACGGTAAGTAATACTTCAACCGGGCCATGTTCAATATCTTTTGATTGTAATACGGCTAAAGAAGCAGCCGCACCAATACCGTTGTCAGCACCCAACGTAGTATCTTTGGCAGTAACCCATTCACCATCTACATAGGCTTGAATCGGGTCTTTTTCAAAATCGTGTTGGATATCACTATTTTTTTGTGGAACCATATCCAGGTGCCCTTGCAAGATAACCGTTTTACGATCTTCCATCCCGGGAGTTGCCGGCTTTTTAATAATCACATTTCCTACTTCGTCAACAATGGTTTCAAACCCTAAATCTTCACCAAATTTTTTAGCAAAATCTACTGCTTTACGCTCTTTTTTCGATGGACGCGGGATGTCGCATAATTGTTGAAATATCTCCCATACTATTTTGGGTTCTAAATTACGAATATCACTCATGAGTTTTCCTCCTTTTTATA
>CAZWPU010000418.1:0-1536 GCA_964635605.1 uncultured Bacteroidales bacterium
AATAATCATACGTAAGCGGATGAGGGAAAAATAATAATTTAATATAAAGCAGCAACGTATAAAATATGGTAGCATATTTTTCGCTAAAGCTCATGCCTAAAAACGAATTGTTCATCAATTCATTACTCGGTTCAAATTTCATCTCTCCAACAACAGTGTGGCGCACATAAAAATAAATTATGGTTCCTAAAACAAGGGGGACAAGCGTTATAAAAAAAGTATAAGGTTCAACTTTTTTCGTTTTAAAAAAGTAAAAACTCAATGGAATAATGGCCAAAAAAGTAACAGCCACTTCTTTTGAAAATAATCCTGCCAGAAATGCAATGAAACTAAATATTAAATAGCGTATCTTATGCTTTTGGATATATTTCCAGGAAAATAACACGGCTAAAAGCGCACCCAGGAGTGACAAAATTTCGTCGCGGCCTTTAATATTGGCAACCACTTCGGTATGAATTGGATGTAAAACAAAAAGCAATGTTGCAACCAAGGGTAAGGATAAAAACCATTTGTCGGATTTATATTGATGGAAGATTAACGTTAGAATATATAATAAAAGCACGCCTGTTAACGCATAAAGCAAGACATTCATAAAATGACTAACAAATAAAACAATCGGCCTCCGGTTATGCATCCTATCTAAATTACGGAGGATTATATTTTTTTCTTGTGTATTTAAGGCTTCTGCATTTTCCAGCATCGCTTCTTGCTTTTGCTTTCTTAACTGTTCGTTTTCAATATGTATCGTTACCGTTAGATTCTTTAATAATTTTTGGGAAGGTAAAATAAAATTGGGATTCGCCTGTTGATTCATCTTACGTTCCAACAGTAAATGATTAATTCCATCAAAGGGTGTTCCCATAATCGATTGCCACTCAACAGCAAAGGTAACCATTGATAATGGACGGTATCTACCTCCTGCAACTAGCTTCTTATTCTTTTGATCGAAGAAACCATTAAAAAATTCTTCCGAAAATAAATCATCAATCCCTTTAAACCCACTTAATGTATATTCATTTTCAGTAATAACGAGTGCATCATCCAGCGTATAATCATGAAATAAGGTATTTCCATAAAGAATAAACGTTAAAATAAAAATAAATAAATATTTATTATATAATCTTTTCATTCAACTATATTTATGTTATACTTTTGTTATTCAAGTAAACACAATTGCTAATTTTTACTTCTGTATTTCAAATACCATGGAACCCTCAAAATTTATTACTCATAAATATATTTTTTAATTTGGTATTCGTGAACTCAGCTTCGCTTCGGTTCATATCCTTGCCTGCCTATAGGCAAACAGGTTGTGTACTTTATTGCATGAGGGTTTCACGAAAATATATTTTTTAGTTACTTAACTGGTCTATTGGAATACCCATGTTATATTCATTCCATTTTTGTGAACTTCAGTGCATGGATGTTTCATAAAAAATAAATCATTTAATCTTGGTTTGATTTTTCTCAATTTGTTCAACACAACGATACATGGCATCACGAAGAGCCATCTCACGCGGATCGTTTACCAAATAG
>CAZWPU010000419.1:0-1534 GCA_964635605.1 uncultured Bacteroidales bacterium
CATTTTTAATCGAAAAAATCATCCTTTGTGGAATTACGGCTAAACCTCCTCATAAAGATATTCAGAAAACTGCATTAGGTGCTACTGAGTCTGTGGACTGGGAGTATATTGAAGAAACATCCGAAGCCATCAAAAAACTCAAAAAATCGGGTTTTACGATGGTATCGATTGAACAAACCGAAAATGCTGTTGAGCTACAAAACATTACAATTGAAGCTAAAAAAAAATATGCTGTTATCTTTGGAAACGAAGTGAAAGGAGTACAACAAGAAGTGGTTAACTTAAGTGATTATTGCCTAGAAATTCCACAATTTGGCACCAAACATTCGTTTAATATTTCGGTTAGTGCTGGAATTGTTTTATGGGAGTTCTTTAAGAAGCTTAAATATTAAATAAAAAGAGCTGTATCGATCGATACAGCTCTTTTTTATATTTTGATAAATCAAAAATTTATTGAATCATTGATTTAAATACTTCGTTTTCGAAATATGTTCTAAATTCTAAGTCAGTTTTTGCTAACTCAATTAATTCAGGATCTTTTTCAATGGCAGTTTTCAAGCTATTTAATACTGTACCTTCGTCACCAATTCGGGCAGCAATCACAGCTTTTAAATAATCATTCATTGCATCGTCCTCTTCAACTGCGTCAATAGTCTTAAGGGCAGAATCGTTTTTGCCGGCTAATAACATGGCTAAAGCAGTGTTGAATGATTTGTGATCCTGGAAGTAATTAATGGCAGCTTCGTATTCACCATCCATAATTTTAATAATTCCAAGGTTGTAATCAACTGCAGTACCAGCATCAGTAGCATTTAAGAAATATTGTTCAGCGGTTTCTTTATCGCCTTCTTTTAAAGCAATAACACCTAAATTATTGTTAACAATAGCATCCCCTTCTTTAAGCTCATTAGCTTTTTCTAAAGAAGCTTTTGCATCAGCTAAATTATCTTGCTTAATGTATACAAAACCTAAGTTATTATGTGCTCTGTAACAACCTTCATGTTTTTCGATGATGGTCTTGTAAATATTAGCTTTTCCTTCAAGATCTTCGGTTAATTTGGATGCATATAATAATTCTTCAATATTTAATGTGTCAGGATTACTTACAGCAAAATCAAGAAGTTGTTCATCAGAGAAACCAATTTTCTCTACATTTACCGTAATTTCTGATCTTCTCAATTTGGGTAAAATATCTTCAGCTAATACTTCAAAAGTTGCGGACATATTTTTAATTTCTTTTTCGCGAACGGCTGGATCAGAATACATTGAAAGAACACGAAGGATAAGGTCTTTATCTTCGATACTAGAACCTTCAACTAATTCTTTGAATCCATCCCAGTCTTCTGCTGTAGATTTCATATTATAAAGAGCCTCAGCATCTTTATCTTTAACTTTAGCTTTGTCAATAACTTTTGCTAAATAGTTATCCGCAGATTTTTTTCTTTCAACCGATAATCTTTCGTTTAATTTTTCTGGTCCATCTGGAGAAGCATAAGCAGAAATTTCAATTCCTTTGAATTCTTTATTTTCTTTT
>CAZWPU010000420.1:0-1525 GCA_964635605.1 uncultured Bacteroidales bacterium
TTAAAGCTTGCTTTAGAAAACAACATTAAAACCATTGCTTTTCCAAACATAAGCACGGGAGTATATGGTTTCCCGAAAGATAAAGCAGCTAAAACAGCCCTAAAAACAGTTACTAATTTTTTAAATCAACATAACCAAATAAAAAAAGTTTATTTTGTTTGCTTTGATAATGAAAATTATAGCCTTTATAAAGAATTGCTCAAATAAACTCAAATATTTTTTAAAAAGCTGAACGGCTCAATGGATACAAACCAATTTTATGATAAAAGAAACACAAACAAAAGTTAAAAATTTCCTGTCACTCGTAAAATTCAGCCACACTATTTTTGCCATGCCCTTTGCTTTTATTGGCTATTTCCTGGCTTTGTATCAAACCAATGCAAATTTTGAATGGAAGCTTTTAGGCCTTATTGTATTATGTATGATTTTTGCCCGAAATGCTGCCATGGCATTTAATCGTTTTGTTGACCGTGAAATCGACAACAAAAATCCCCGTACCGCTGTTCGTGAAATCCCTTCGGGCATTATCAAGGCTAAATCAGCACTAATTTTTGTAATTGTTAATGCATTACTATTTATTCTAACCACCTACTTTATTAATAAAATTACGTTTATTCTTTCGCCTGTAGCACTTTTCATTATATTAGGGTATAGTATCACCAAAAAATTCACAGCCATTTGCCATTTAATTCTGGGTTTGGGTTTGTCGCTTGCTCCTATTGGAGCATATTTAGCCGTTACAGGAACATTTGATGTTCTGCCCATTCTTTACTCATTTGTAGTATTATTTTGGGTAAGCGGGTTTGATATTATTTATGCTTTACAGGATTTAGATTTTGATAAGGAAGAACAATTAAAATCATTTCCTGTATTTTTTGGACGAAAAGGTGCCTTAAGCGCTTCAATCCTATTGCACTTTTTATCGGCAATAATAGTAATTATTGCAGGAGTAATTGCCGGTTTTGGATTAATGTACTGGTTGGGAAGTATCATCTTTATCATCCTGTTAATTTACCAGCACCTGTTAGTTAAACCCAATGATTTAAGCAGAGTAAACCTAGCCTTTTTTACAACCAACGGAATTGCCAGTATTATATTTGCTGTATTTACGATTACCGAGCTGGTATTTGATATCTGGATTTTATAAAAACACACCAAACGACATTTTGACATAACCAGCATTACTGCAACATGTTGGCACAAAATTTGGATTCTGTTTTTTACAAACTTTTTATTGCTATAAATTATCAAATAAGTAATCAAATCACTTAAAAATGATGGTTATGGCTGATAAGTTATTTTTTAAACCTTCACATTCAATTTTGGGTGGTTATTACATTCCGGTAAGGAATGACTGGAATTATCATATTCGAAAAAGACACCTAACCTCAAAAGAAAAAGAACTATTCGAAAAAGAATTTGGTGAACAGATAATTACAGACGACCAATACTTTGAATGGTGGAAAAAAATACATTCTATTCATTAAAAAAGAAAGGAGGTAATGATGAAAATTAAAAAAATATT
>CAZWPU010000421.1:0-1519 GCA_964635605.1 uncultured Bacteroidales bacterium
AGAAAAGGACTATAAATTTAAAAACTTAGGCATTGAAAGAGCTTATGATATCAATGTGTTGGAATATTCTTTTGCTTTTTGGCAATGGAATGGCAACTGTGAAAAAATACCTTTAGAAAATGTAACTTACAAAGAAATGTTTAATCACTGGACTTCCATCGCTTCTTTTTCTTTTCTTGATGTAAAACCCTTAAGCTCCGACCAGCTATTTTCCTACCAGGCATTAACAGAACTGGGTTTTTATGATTATGATATTACTCCTTTCAAAGAATATTTGGATGATACCGTAAACATAACTTTTGATTTCAAAATTCCGGAAGAAGTTCAGTACTCATACAATCCTTCAGTAATGAAAGATATTAATAACTGGGTGCAAAATAATGGCAATTACATGCTATATATTATTGGGGAAAATGATCCATGGGGAGCAACAAGCGTTAACCCTTCGGACAATACTATCGCTGTAAAAATGATAAATCCAAAAGCAAATCATTCTACACGAATAAAATCATTTCCTAAAGAAATGAAACAGAATATATACAACTTATTAGAAAGCTGGTTGGGTATTGAAATAGAAGCCAATAAAAAGAAAGGTTTAATGAGAAAAGAAGTATTAGAGATTCTATAAATTCAAAATTTAAATTATGATGTTAAAAAAAATCTTTTTATCTGTTTTAGTATTATTAGCAAGTTTAGAACTAAACACTAAAGCTTGTACTGTTATTGCTGTTGGAAAAGATGCTTCAGCCGATGGATCGGTCATTATTTCACATACCGATACAGGCCCTGACTCGAGGATTTATGTTATTCCAGGACAAAAATTTAAACCCGGAGCAAAAGCACCTGTTTATTGGGGAATCCAAGATGCCTCGTTACCATTAAAAAATGACGGTGAAATTTTAGGATATATCCCGCAAGTAGAAGAAACCTATACCTATTTTCATTCGGCATATTCCCATGTAAACGAATATCAGTTAGGGATTGCTGAGAGTACAACAGACCAGCGTGAAGAGCTTATTTGTACCCGTGAAAATGGCGAGCAGATTATGACCATTGAACAAGCCATGATTTTTGCTTTACAGCGATACAAAAATGCACGTGAAGCCGTTCAGTTTATTGGTGATTTAATGACCGAATATGGTTTTTTGCCATCAAGCGGACCGGGTTCTGAAACCCTGGTAATTGCCGATACCGAAGAAGCATGGGTTTTTGAAGTCTTTGGCATTGGCGCCGGATGGACCAAAGCCAGTGGGAAGCCCGGAGCTATTTGGACCGCACAGCGGTTACCCGATGATGAAGCAACGATGATTCCTAATTGGAGCATTATAAAAGAAATAGATGCCGATGATACAGACCATTTTATGGTATCAGAAAACTATATGCAAGAAGCCATTGACCGTGGTTTGTATGATCCTAACTCAGGCGAACCTTTTATCTGGCAAAAAACTTATGCACCCGAAGTTTCGGTGGAATATGCCACAAGTCGCTTTTGGCTATTCCATCAAACCTTTGTGCCTAA
>CAZWPU010000422.1:0-1516 GCA_964635605.1 uncultured Bacteroidales bacterium
AGGTTTCGAAAGCTTCGAAAGTTGATTGTAATTTTTCAAATTTTCCTCCCTTTTCAAATTGAGGTTTTATTTTATCAACAAATTTTCTTAATGAATTCACTATTAAAATATTTTTATGTTACAATAATTTTTTGTTCCCTTTATAACTAATCAATAATTAGCTCATTTCTTGTCGCATCAAATCAAGTCCTTTACGAACAATCGATTGTACTTCAGCTTTTGAAGTACATACATATTCGCAAAGGGCAAAATCTTCTTCATCCACTTCGTAAATACCAAGCTTTTCCATTAAGTCGATATCTTCAATCATAATGGCTTTAATTAATTGTACCGGATAAATATCCATGGGGAAAACCTTTTCATACTCGCCAGTCATTACGTAAGCTCTGGGGCCTCCATGCAAATTAGTATCCAATTTAAATTTGCGTCCGGGTATTAGCCACGAAAGCACAGCCCTGGAAGCGCTAAATTTATTAAATCCGGGTTTAGCCCATCCAAACATTTCATAATATTCTCCTTCAGGAATTACGGTTACCATATTATCATAATAACCTACATATCCTTCGTTATAAATTTTTGAACCGGTAAGTACATTTCCACTAATGAAACGCAATGGTTTATCTTTTGTAACATTATCTTTTACAAGATTTGCAATACAGGCTCCACTGATAATTTTAAAATATTTAGGATGAATAACTTCTGAGCCAGCGAGGGCAATAATTTTAGATGCATCGTAAATTCCTTTACTAAATAAGCGCCCAATCATAATAATTTCCTGAGCATAGGTATACCAAACAATATCTCCTTTATTAACCGGATCAATTTTATTCATTTGAACACCAACATTCCCGGCAGGATGTGGACCTTTAAAATAATGAAATTCAACACCTTTCACTTTGGTAAACGTATCTGCAGGTGGATATTCGGCATTTAAGCTCAGATGAACTTTACCATCGGTAAGTTTCGATAGAATATCAATTCCTTTTTGAAACTCATCACCATATTCTTTAACGATATAATCCATATCGGGAGCTAAAGGAGCGGTATCAAAAGCAGAAATAAAAATAGCTTTCGGAATATCAGTAGATCGAGCAATGATGGAGTAAGGCCTCTGCCTTATTGAAGGCCATAAACCCGACTGCTGTAATACAGCAATAATCTCTTCTCTGGTAAGACTTTTGGAGTCAGTAACTCCAAAGCTTTCATATTCAATTTCCGGGTCTGCTTTAACCACAACTTCAAGAATCATTCTGCGTTCACCACGATTAATTTCAATTACTTCCCCACTAACCGGTGATGTAAATTGAACCTCCGGTTGAAATTTATCAAAAAACAAAGGAGCTCCTGCTTTTACTTTATCGCCAGTTTTTACCAAAAGCTTAGGCCTTATTCCCTGAAAATCCGCTGGTTTTACTGCATAAGTTTCTGCTTGTTCAGCCTTTTTTAGAATTTTTTCTGCCGTTCCAACAAGTTTAATATCTAAACCTTTTTTAATTTTTATAACTTTCGACATATT
>CAZWPU010000423.1:0-1516 GCA_964635605.1 uncultured Bacteroidales bacterium
TTTGATTTATTTTAGCTTTAATATTTTTAGTTCTAAAATTTGGAGTCTATAAAACCATAACCCGCTGGCGAGGAGTTATATTCAGCGCCCTAGAAGTCGCCTAAATACTATTTTGGGGAAGCTTAAAATAACCTTATTAAGAAATTTAATATAGAACCATTTAACTTAAAAGTTTTAGACAAAAAGCATACATTGCTTGAAAAAATTGTATCACTCATTCGATTTTCTTTTGAAGAAGATATAAACAAGAGTATTGGTAGTAAAATAAGGCATTTTTATGACATTCATTTTCTTTTATCAAATAAAGAAAGCTCAGATTACATTGAATCTGCTAACTTTATAAAAGATCTAAAAGAATTAATAGATCACGATAAAATGGTTTTTGATGAGCCAAAAGGTTGGAAAGAAAAGGATTTTAAGAAATCTGTTTTAATTACAGAATTTGAAAAGATTTGGGAAGGAGCGAAGTTCAATTATGTAAAGGATTTACCAGACTTATTTTATGCTAAAATACCAGGTGAAAAAGATGTGAAAAAATCATTTGAGACGGTTATCAAAATAATAAAGGAAAGCTAAAATACGATATGTTTTTTACAACTATTTTACACTTTTCAGGATTTCCTTAATACTGTAAAAGTAAATAAATCAGCTGATAGCGAAGAATAAATTACTTTCTGCCTTAGAAAGTAATGAAAATAATGAGTAGCAGTCATGCTGAACTCCTGCCTGCATGCCTTTCGGCATGTAAACCGGCAGGCAAGGTGTTTCAGCATCTGTTAAAGAAATCAACCATGATGAAACAAGGATACGTTTACATCCTTTCTAATAAAAACAGAACTACTCTATATAGGTGTTACCAATAATCTGGAATACCGGGTACTCGAATATAAAGCTGCCTGTGGTTCTCAATTTACATCACAATATAATCTTTTCGATTTGCTTTACTGGGAGAAAATTGATGGAATGCAGCGAACAATAGATGGAGAAAAACAATTAAAGTTTATACCCGGAAAAACGTGACATTTTTATTCTTATAATATGTTTTAAAGCTCAAGTAATTGTATTCTTTTTTCCAGCATTTCTTTATAATCATCTCTTAAATCCTTTTTTAAGAATGAATTATTTACTAGCTTAAACCACGAAGGTATTGCTCTTTGCAGTTCTTTTTAGTGTCTTATCAATGACTGTTTGATTAAGATTTAATCTTTCCACTCCCAAATAATCGAAAAGAATATTTTTAGTCAGGTTTTTCTTTTTTCCTTTTATGGGTAACGCAGATTCTTCAACATCTTTTCCTAAAACGATACTTGAATTCAAAAAGTCATATGCAGGGCATAATTCTATCTTATCATTTTGAGAAATAATTGAATAATTTTTGAGATGCATATCTTCATTTCCAGTTAAAAAATTAAATAAAAATCGCTTAAAGAATTTGATTTTTTCTATTTGTGGGAAAGTACAGTTATCATCAATTAGTTTTATCAATCTTTCTACCAAATAATTATATTTAGTATCT
>CAZWPU010000424.1:0-1514 GCA_964635605.1 uncultured Bacteroidales bacterium
CGCGATGCTACTAAAGAAGAAACAGAGCACGGACACGCACATTAAAAATATTAAACATATTGATGAAATGGAATATTGGAGTATATCTGGTATTCCATTTTTTATTTTACTATTTTTACTCATAGCTGTCCTAAATATTTCTAAAATTAAAAAATACGAACGTAATTACAGATATTTTGGACAGATTTTTACGATTATTAAAAACTAATCCCCCCATTTAAATAAAATCCCTTGTTTATATTTGGATTCTGGTGGGTATGGATGGATCTGTTTGAAAAGGATTATCCAACAGATTTTGTAAATCATATTTAACCAGCAGGTTTATACGCAGGAATGCCACAAGATTTGAAAGGCGCCAACCATATTTAGCACAAGCCTTAAGATATTTTAAAATTAATATTGTAATCATTGCTGTCCAAATCTGTATTAAAACAGCGTTTGGAGGTGTGCCTAAAAAAGATTTGATTTTCAACAGCTGTTTAATGTCCTTAAAGAAGATTTCAATTTCCCAACGGGCTTTATAAAGTTCTCTAATCGTGTTTGCTGTCCAAATAAATTGATTAGTAATGATTTCAATGATTTGGCTGTTTTTATTATCCCAAACTACGACCTACGAAGCTTTTTTGGATATTTTGCCCTGGTCTCTTCTTCCGATATTTAGCCCAATCAAAAAAATTTAAGCATAGAAAAATCGTTGTTGAATCTAATAACAATATTTTTGCTTTTATTTTGAATCGTACTTGCTTAAACTAAGCGATATTTGATAAGTTTTTTAACAGTTTAAAATAATAGTCCTTGAAAAGATACCATTCCCGTTCTTTATTTTGATAGCCCAAAGAATATTTTGATGGAGCTTTATGCAGTCCTAAATGATTTAAATTACCTGAAGTAGAACGTAAACCATTTGTAACGTCCCTGAGAAAGTTTAATTTAGAAAACTGGCAAAATAACATAGTGATTAGATGTGTCCAGCTGTCAATACCTTTTGAATATTTGTCAGTTTCATACTTATTTACAAGTGATTTAAATAAATTTCTGCAAAGTGATTTTACAATTTGATCAAAGAGTGTTAAATTTGTTTTCATAGCCAATTTATATTTTTGTTGGTTAGCACTACAAAAATAAGGGCTCTTTAAACAAGAGCTCTAAATTGGCTATCTTTTTTTATTATTTAGAACAGATGTAATTTTTACTATTACAAAACCCATAGTATATTTTTTGGAATAATATTTGAATTTATAAAATACAGTATTAAAAACTAAAACAGATTATTATGAAAAAAATAGTATTAATAGCATTTTTATCCTTACCTTTTTTTATGGTATCTCAATCCCAGGCTCAAATAAAATTTGGGATAAAAGCAGGTCTTACTTCAACAAGCATAAAAGCTGATGAAGTTTATACTGATATAAATGATGCAAATATTGAGAAATTGAAAGTAAAAGGAAAAAATGCGAACGTAGGTTTTCAGGGAGGTATATTTTCCCGAATAACCATTGTTAATTTTTATGTAC
>CAZWPU010000425.1:0-1502 GCA_964635605.1 uncultured Bacteroidales bacterium
TATGATCATTATCAAAAAAACCGGTTTCTCTTAAAACCTTTATATATTCAATAGTTCCGGGATAACGCAATGTTTTTTCAATCATATTCGGGATATCCATTGTTTTAATGAGTGTTCTAAGACCATCGGTATTCCATGCTTCTAGGGATCCAATAGGCTCAAAATATTCGAGTTCATCTTCTGATAGCGCTTTACGAACAACCATTTCACCATTTAAAACATAGCGGGCATGTCGTGTATACTCCTCCAGCACATCCCTGGGAGAAAAAACAGCTTTATACTCATAGGGCCACTCGCGCTTAAAAGGCAACCCTCCGCTGTAACATTTATAGCTATTAACCTCCATTCTTTCATTATGATAACCCAAAATAACATTTCCCATACCAGGAGCAATACCGGCATCAATAATTGCGGTTACATTTTTTTCTTTCGCTAACTGATCCAACTCATAAGGTTCTTCTCTAAAAAAAGAAATATCAATAATATTCGTTCCAGCTAAGATAGATTGTTTAACCGCATTGTACCCCATATATCCGGGTAAAGCCCCGATAACCAGATCGAAATCTTTTATCACATTATTAAACTCTTCCACATCAGCCAAATCGGCAATTTGGGTGGATATATTTTTATATTTATTAAATTTCTCCAACTCCGAAGGGTTAATATCAACAGCAGTCACCTCAAAAAATTTTGCCAAATCAACGGCAATTGCTTTTCCTATTAGTCCTGCACCTAAAACAACAATTTTTTTCATACCAAAAAACAATTAATAATTCAATAAGTAAAGTTATAAAACTTTTCGACATCTGCCTTATCTACTTTTTCAACATCCACAATGATCCGTATTTCTTCAAGAGGCCTATTCCGTTTATTCACGGGTTGCGAAGCAATTTTATCTACTACTTCAAATCCACTCATTACCTGTCCAAAAACAGTATATTCACCATCCAAATGTGGAGCTCCGTTACCGTTTTGTATAATATAAAACTGTGTTCCACTGGAACGTTTTTCAGGGTTTTCGGCACCTCCATACCTTGCTGCACCAACAGCACCAAGCACATGTTTGTGATGTGATTTTATTTCAGCAGGAATGGTTCCCTGAATAACCGAAGGACTATAATCAATCGGCTTATTTCGGGTGGTATAATCCCCAGTTTGAATCATAAAATTATCAATAACCCGATGGAAAACAATATAATCATAAACACCTGATTTTGCCAGTTTAATAAAATTTTCTTTATGGATTGGGGTATCATCAAATAATAATATCTTAATATTACCATAATCGGTATGGATGGTAACCAGATAATCTGTATTACCTTCGTCTGGCTGCCCGTAGCAAGCAACTGAAACCAGCCATAAAAAAATAAAAACGAAAAAATGTTTATATTTCATATGCATTTTTGTAGGGCTTTAACCAAGAATCATTCCAATAATGGTAGCAGATAATAAAGAAGCCAATGTTCCTCCAATTAAAGCTCTCATCCCCTGTTTAGACAAAA
>CAZWPU010000426.1:0-1501 GCA_964635605.1 uncultured Bacteroidales bacterium
AATCTCCAGAATAAATATCCTGGTGTAAATAAGTGTATTTTATATCAATAAATTTAAAAAGGGTTAAAGGAATTAATTGATCCAAAAATATCCTTTGGTTGATGCCAAAACCAAATGTGGTTACTTCTGTTAGATTTTGTGTTTCCCATTTTTCTGATGGTTCAGAATTAATGCGTTTTACCCAGGCAATTAAATTTTCCGCATCGCGATAAAAGAAATGAACATCTGATTTTATAAATGAATGATGAAATTTAAGCCCTGTTTCATAATTCCATGCCTCTTCCGGCTTTAAATCGGGATTGCCAATATTCTTAGGACCGGAATAAAATAAATCGGTAAATGTAGGCAGTCGTAATGATTTGTTGATGGCTCCATATCCGCTGAGATGTTTTGTGATAGCTAAACTAAAATCTATCCCCGGATAGATATTAAAGTCTAAAGGGCTGTCTGAAATCCAGCTGCCCAATAAACCGGTATTGACCGTTAGTTTTGAAACTGTAAATGAGTGTTTGATTGAATAATGAGACAGAGTCCGGCTATAGCTCTTTGTATAAAAGCCATTTTTTTCGCCAATTGCTTTAATAGAATCATTTATGGGTTCACCTAAAACATTGCTTAAAATATTTTCTGATCTTATTTCGGCACCTAAACGAGTTATTCCTAAGCTGGTACTCATGCGAGCATCTATGTTAGCTCCGTATACATCGGTCAAATGATAGTTATGCCCTGTATACCAGCTGGCAGGATTATCCCTGAATAATTCAAAACGGTCCTGATGCCTGCGAAAATAAATGACAGGACTCATTTTAAGTTTTTTCCCGGTTTGAAATTTTAAACTGGCAAATGTTGTTTTAATAAGTTCAAACTGATTCGGGTATTCAGGCGTATAAAAACTGTTAGCCCCAAATTGCTTGTTGGTATAACCCATTTGAAAATGAATCTTAGCATAATCTGCTTCGTGATTGAATTGATAAAAAAGATTATACTGATTAAAGTCGGTGTTTTTTACATATCCATCGCTCATCGATTGTGAAAAAGAGATAAATTGGCGTGTGTTTTTTACCCGGTATGCACTGGAAAGGTTTGTTGTAAACAATCCAAAATCACCCAATGAGATATTGGCTTTGGTGTAGTTTGTTTCCGATTGGTTGGTAATAAAATTAATTGCTCCGCTAAATGCATTGGGGCCGAAAATATTAGAACCGGAACCTTCTAAAATTTCAATACGTTCAATTGCATTAAGGTCAATAGGAATGTTTAAACTGTGATGCCCTGTTTGGGGGTCGGAAATATTTACTCCGTTAAGAAGAATGATGTTTTGATCGAAAGAACCTCCGCGTATACTTATATCTGCCTGTATGCCATTCGTTCCCCGTTGTCTCAGGTCAACGCCTGAAAAAGTTTCAAGTACTTCATTGATAGTGGACACAGGCATTATTTCTATTTCATCGTTATCTACCGTTGTTACAATTCTTGATAGTTGAGAAGAAACGATGGGTGG
>CAZWPU010000427.1:0-1500 GCA_964635605.1 uncultured Bacteroidales bacterium
GAAGCGTATTCAATTCCTCCTTTTGCAATTACAAAATCGATAACCTCCTGTACTTTTTGTTTATTCTTATTGTGCCTTTTTACAATGCTTAACATCTTCTTTTTTTCAGTTAAAGAAGATTTCTCCAATGCATAAATAATGGGGAGGGTCAGTTTTTTTTCTTTAATGTCATTTCCGGAAGGTTTTCCAATCCCTCCATTATTCTGATAATCGAGCAGGTCATCTTTAATCTGAAAAGCCATTCCCACATACTCGCCAAATTGCCACATTTTTTCAACCAACGAATCATCTGCTCCAGATGATTTTGCGCCACACGCTGTACATGCAGCAATAAGAGAAGCTGTCTTTTTACGGATTATATCGTAATAAACCTCTTCGGTAAGGTTCAGTTTCCTTGATTTTTGAATTTGCAACAACTCCCCTTCACTCATCTCTCGGACCGCAACGGATACAATCTTCAATAGCTCATATTCATTATGTTCCACAGCGAGTAAAAGACCTTTGGAAAGCAAATAATCACCCACGAGCACACTAATTTTCGATTTCCAAAGGGCGTTGATGGAGAAAAACCCTCTTCGCTCATACGCTTCATCAACCACATCATCATGAATTAAAGTGGCAGTATGCAAAAGTTCGATCAACGATGCGGCTGTAAACGTTGATTCGCCAACCTCATCTTTTAACATTTTTGCCGTTAAAAAAACAAACATGGGACGCATCTGCTTTCCCTTGCGCCGTAGTAAATAGTTCATAATAATATTTAATAGCGGCACCTTGGTTTGCATGGATGAACGGAAAAAAGGTTCAAACTTTTCCATTTCATCTTTTATTGGGGCTTTTATTTTATCAACAACAGACATTATTTGATTTTTATATCGATTCAAATATACTAATTAATTCATTCAGCAAAAATTAAAACAAAAATCAGTTGATGATGTTCATACAAGTTAGGCTTTAACAATTATTACAAATTAATTTCACAAAATCAACACCTTAAACCTAAAAAAATGATATTTGTCATCATTTAAAAATAAGATATTTATATATTTGCATTTGTCTAATTAACATAAAATTTAATTTAAAAAAATGAATATAAAAGACTTAACCATAGAGCAATTAGAGGAAGCGGCTAATATGCTAAAAGCGATTGCCCATCCAATGCGGATTGCTATTTTAAATTACCTCGAAGACGGAAAAAAACTTACAGTGACAGAAATACACGAACTTTTAGGAATTGAACAATCCACTACTTCACACCATCTTGGTATTTTAAAAGATAAAGGTGTGTTGTGCTCTAAAAGAGAAGGGAAAAATACGTACTACTTTTTAAAACACGCGAACTTAAGCAATATTGTGGGCTGTGTTAGTAAATGTACTAACACATAAATTCAAAATTGCAAACAAAATACTTTTACCATCCGCTAGCTGCTGGATGGTTTTTCATTAAATAATCTTTTAAAAACAAAAGATTAATATCTTTGTTCTGACAAACATCCGCTT